>DASZYM010000129.1:0-12946 GCA_035545355.1 Dongiaceae bacterium | reverse complement strand
AAGCGCGGCCAGACCATCGCCCGGGTCGGCGCCACCGGCTCGGTCTTCGGCCCGCAGCTCCATTTCGAGATCCGCAAAGGCACCCAGCCGGTGGATCCGATGAGCTTCCTCGGCGGATGAGCAGCACATAATCCGTCATTGCCGGGCGTGACGTGCCATCTGGAACCAGATGCCCGGGTCGAACCGGGCATGACGATCCAAGGCTTGCCTAAAGCGCCGGCGGGACATCCACGAGTTTGATGCTGGCGGCGCTGCTGCCCGAAGCGCAGGGCAGGTCGGGGTTCCAGTCGGCGATGCTGCTGGCTCCCTGAACGCAGGAGCCGCCGTCATCGGCCGGCTTCTTCTTCTTTTTCTTCTTCTTCGGTTTCTCGGCGGCCTTGGCTGCGGCGACCTGCACGACCTTCGGCTTGGCGGCGGACTTCGCCGCGGTCTTGGCCGTCTTGGTCGCGTTCTGCGCCTTGACCGGCTTGGCTGGGGTCGCCGCGATCGCGGGAGTTGCGTCGCTGGCGGTCGCCGGCGCGCTCGGCGGCGTCAGCTCGGCGACGACGGTGACCTTCTTCCGGGACGTCTTCTTCTCCGCCTTCGCCTTGGCGGGTTTCGCCGGCAGCTCGAAGGCGGAGCAGGGCAGGTTGGGATTCCAATCGGCGAGCGTCGCGGTCTGGGTGCAGTCCATCAGCGCCGCATCGTCCTCGGCCGGGGCGCCGGCATCCGGCGCCTGATCCGGCTCGGCGGAGGCGAGGACGACCTTGGGCTCCTCGGCGACGCTCGGCGAGGGCGCGAGCTTCTTCGGCAGGCTGGCCGGAGAGTCGATGAGCGCGGCGACCCTGGTCTCGTCGGCGATGAAGCCGGCGGGCGGCTTCGGCGTCACCAGGTTGTAGATCTGCACGCTGTCGGCGTTGAGGCCGGCGAGGATCTTGTATTTGTCGAGGCCCTTCAGCCCGGTCACGTCGGTGCGGCGGTTGTCGAGGATGTAATACTTGCCGCCGGAGGCCACCCTCAGCACGACATGGCCGCCCTTGAAACTGTCCTCGTAGCCGGGGAGCTGGGCGACGATGAGCTGGAGATCGCGCTCCTTGAAGCCGAGCCGCTTCAAGGTGAAGTACTCGGCCAGCGCATGGTCGCCGCAATCCCCGTAGCGCCGCTCGATGAATTGCAGGCGGGTCGCCCAGCAATCCTCGGTGCAGTCGGGGCCGTGCTCCTTCCATCTGACGGCGTTGAAATAGGAGTACACGCCGTAGATCTGCTCGACCGGCGACTTCTCCTTGAGCTGATCCTCGAGCTGGTGCGCGGCCTTCGCCGCGCAATCGAGCTTCGGCGCGCCGTCGTCGCATTTCTCGGGATCGGCGCCGGCCTCGTCGGCGGCGCTGCGCTCCAGCACCGAGCGCCACTGCTTCAGCGCCGGCGCCTTCTGGTAGGGATAATTGTCGATGGCGTAGACCGGCGCTTGCTCGATCGGGATGGCCTGCGCCGCCGTCACCAGCATGGCGCCCGCTGCCGCGACGGCAACGGCGAGTGCGACGGCGAATCTTTTCAACCTGTTCCCCTGCGGCGCGACCCCACGTGGGAGGATTTATGCCCAGGCCGAAAGGCGCTGGCAAGCCCGAGAGCGCACACGCCAGGGGAGAATCATATTTGTAATGGTTACGGCCGATCAGCCGTCGATTCGCCGGCCGAGTCTGCCGGCCAGGTCCTGGATGAACTGCCAGGCGACGCGGCCGGAACGGGCGCCGCGGGTCATCGACCACTCGACCGCCTGGCGGTGCAGCTCCTCGCGGTCGATCGGCAGCTTGAAGGTCTCGGCATAGCCCTCGATGATCGCGAAGAACGTGTCCTGGTCGCAATTGTGGAACCCGATCCAGAGCCCGAAGCGATCGGAGAGCGACACCTTCTCCTCGACGGCTTCCGCCGGGTTGATCGCGGTCGAGCGCTCGTTCTCGATCATCTCGCGCGCCATCAGATGGCGCCGGTTCGAGGTCGCGTAGAACACGACGTTGGCGGGCCGCCCTTCGATGCCGCCTTCGAGCACGGCCTTCAGCGACTTGTAGCTGGTATCCGCGGCGTCGAAGGAGAGGTCGTCGCAGAAGATGACGCAGCGATGCTTCTGCCCGCGGATGATGCCGAGCAGGCGCGGCAGGGTCACGAGGTCCTCGCGGTGGATCTCGATCAGCTTCAGCTTGTCGGCCCGGGCCTCATTGATCTGCGCATGGGTGGCCTTGACCAGCGAGCTCTTGCCGGTGCCGCGCGCGCCCCAGAGCAGGGCGTTGTTGGCGGGCAGGCCGTCGGCGAAGCGCGTGGTGTTCTCGATCAGCATCTCCTTCGCGCGATCGATCCCGCGCAGCAGGTTGATGTGGACGCGCGAGACCGATTTCACCGGCTCGAGCCAGGAGGTCTCGGCCTGCCAGACGAAGGCATCGGCGGCGGAGAGATCGTTGGCGCGCGAGGCCGCCGGCGCCAGGCGCTCCAGGCTCTCGGCGATCGACTTCAGCAGCGGCAGCAATTCCTGATCGGACATGAGGACGGCACTCGGTACTTTGAACGGCGGCGCCAGTATGCCGGGCGCCGCCGCCAAAGCAAGCCGCGCCTATTCCGCCGCGATGGCGGAGACGCTGGCGCTGGTCGTGGAAGGGTCGATGGTCACGTGGCGGTTGTGGAAGCGCGCGACCTCCGGCCGATGCGCGATCGAGAGGACGGTCGCGCGCGGAAGCTGGTCGGCGAGCAGCTTGTACATCTGCTGCTCGTTCGCGGCATCGAGCGCCGCGGTCGCCTCGTCGAGGAACAGCCAGTCCGGCTTGAGCAGCACCGCACGGGCGATCGCCAGACGCTGCTGCTCGCCGATGGAGAGCGCCAGGGACCAGTTCTCTTCATCGTCGAGCTTCGGCTTCAGATGGTTGAGATTGACCGTGGCCAAAGCCTGCTCGAGCTGCGCGTTGCTGAAATCATCGGCCTTGGCGGGATAGGCCAAGGCACGCCGCAAGGTGCCGCTCGGCAGGTATGGACGCTGCGGCAGGAACAGCGTCTGTCCTTGGGTCGGCGCGCGCACTTCGCCATGGCCGAACGGCCAGAGGCCGGCGATCGCGCGGAACAAGGTGGTCTTGCCGCTGCCGGAGGGGCCGGTGATCAGCACTTTGTCGCCATGCTCGAACTTCGCGCTGAGATTCTCGATCAAGGTTCGGCCGTCCGGAAGCGCGACCTGCAGGTTCCGTGTTTCGAGCGCCGGCACGGTCTCCGCCACGTGGCCGATGCCGGATTGCATGGTCTTCGCCCGGTCCATGGCTTCGACGAAGCCTATCAAGCGGTTCACGGTGGCTTTCCACGAGGCGAGGGCGATGAAGTTGTCCATGAACCAGGTCATCGCGTCGGAGACCTGGCTGAAGGCCTGGCTGATGCGGAAGATGGTGCCGAAATCGATGGCGCCGGCAAAGTATCGGGGCGCGATCACCAGGATCGGGAAGATCGCGCCCGCCTGGCCGTAGAAGCTCTGGAACCAGTTGAGCTGCTTTTGCGCGCGCATCAACTCCCACCAGTTGGTCCAGACCGCCGTGAAGCTCTGCATCAGCGAGCGGTGCTCGTCGGCTTCGCCGCGATACATGGCGACGCTTTCGGCATTCTCCTTGAGCCGCGACATGCCGAAGCGAAAACTCGCGCGATATTGCTCCTGCTGGAAATTGATGCGCACCAAGCGCCGGCCGATCACATAGCTGAAATAGGTGCCGACGCCGGCATAGATCGCCGCGATCCAGACCATGTAGCCGGGGATGGTGATGCCGAACAGGGTGACCGGCCCGGACAGGACCCAAAGCAGGCCGACGAAGGTGATCAGCGTAACCGTGCGGTTGATCAGGCCGATGATGATGCTGAGCGTCGTGGTGGTGAAGGAGGCGATGTCGTCCTCGATGCGCTGCTCGGGATTGTCGGTCCCGCCGCCATAGACCTGGAGCCGGTAATAGGTGCGGTGCTCCAGCCAGAGATCCAGGAATCGTTCGGTCAGCCAACGGCGCCAGCGGATCTGCAGCATCTGCTGCAGATAGGTGCTGTAGACCGAGAGGATGACCGCGGGAAACACGATCAGCGCGAACTTGCCGATCAGGTAGATGAACTTGTTCACCGAGACGAGGTGAATGCCGAAGAAATCGACCGGCACTTGGGCCAGGTCTTTTGCCTGCAGCATGTTCTGGAAGTCGCCGTACCAGGTGTTGAGCAGGTAGTTCACGTAGACCATCGCCAGCACCATGGCGACGATGACGACGAACAACGGGATGGCGAAGATCGCTTCGTGCGACAGGAAGTAAGGGCCGGTCAGTGCCCAGAGTTTTCCGAAGAAACCGCGCTTGCGGGCGACGTCTGTAAGTTGCGGCATGGAAGCGAATCCGGTGCTGGGTGGCGATGCATCGGATCATAGGCGAGCGCCGCCGCCGGAGTCAGCCGCCTGCGCGTAACCGGATGTGACGGCGGTTACTCGGATGCCGTCAGATCTGGTAGTCGAGATGGATGCCGCATTCGGTCTTCTCGAAGCCGGACCAGCGGCCGGCGCGGGCATCCTCGCCGACCTCGATGCGCCGGGTGCAGGGCGCGCAGCCGATCGAGGCGAAGCCCTCGTCGAACAGCGGATGGGGCGGCAGCTTGAAGAGCTTGAAGGCGTCGCGGACCATCTCCGGCGTCCAATGCGCCAGCGGGTTCACCTTGATCTTGCCGTCGGCCGAGGCCTCGAACAGCGGGATGTTCGCCCGCGTGCTGGCCTGGAAGCGCTTGCGGCCGGTGATCTGGGCGGCGAAGGGCTGCATCGCGCGCTGCAGCGGCCGGACCTTGCGGATGGCGCAGCAGGCATCGGGATTGGTCTTCCAGAGATCGCCGTTCGGATCCCTGGCGGCGAGGTCGGCGGGATCCGGCTTGATCTCCCGCGCATCGGTGAAGCCGAAGCGGTCGATCAGGATGTCCCGGTACATCAGGGTCTCGGTGAAATGCTTGCCGGTCTCCAGGAACAGGATCGGCACGCTGCGGTCGATCTGCGCGACCAGGTGCAGCACCACGGCGGCCTCGGTGCCGAAGGAGGAGAGCACGGCGATCTGGCCGCGGAACAGCGTCGTGATCGCCGCTTCCAGGACGGCCTCGGCCGACTTGCCGGCAAAGCCGGCATCGAGGGCGCGGGCGGTCTCGCGCAGGTCCAGCGTCGCCGCGCGCGACTGCGCGGATGCGGTTTCCAATGGGAGTTCGGTGGAGAGTGCCGCGAAGCTCATGATTCCACACAGCAATTTGGTCGAGGCCCAGCTTCAGGCCGGCGGGTATCACATAATACAAATGTACTGTGTGTTTAACTCGTCGCCATGTAAAATAAAGTGGCGAAATCGCCTGGAAAGTCAATGTGGCGGGGCGGCCACAAACGACTATTTCTCAATTCACACCAGATGTTAGGCCGATAAACAGTTCGGCCGGCGGCGAAGCATCCGGCGATCCCGGCGGCCTAAATTCGGGTCGAGCAAAACAGGAGCGCCCGCATGATCACCTGCTTCATCCGCTACGAGCTCGATCCCTTCAAGATCGCCGCCTTCGAGGAATATGCGCGCAATTGGGGCCAGGCGATCCCACGCTGCGGCGCCGATCTCGTCGGCTATTACGCGCCGCATGAGGGCTCCGCGACGACCGGCTACGCCGTCTACAACATCGAGGACCTGGCCGCGTATGAGCGCTATCGCGCGCGGCTGAAAGAGGATCCGTCGGGCAAGGAGAACTACGCCTTCGCGAAGCAGGAGCAGTTCATCCGCCGCGAGGACCGGCTGTTCCTGCGGCTCGTTTCCGCGCCGCATGCGCCGCTGGTGAAGCGCTAGTTCGTCAGCGTCTTCAGGTAGGCGATGACATCGGCGCGGTCCTGCGGGTCGGCGACCCGGAAGTTCATCTTCTGCCCGGGGATGAAGCCTTGCGGATTGCTCAGCCACCGGTCGAGGGTCTGGTCGTTCCAGACGATCGCGGCCTGCTTCAGCGCGTTCGAGTAGGTGTATCCGGCGACCGAGCCGGCCTTGCGGCCGAACACGCCGCGATGCATCGGCCCGACGCGGTTGGCGTCCGGCGAATGACAGGCGATGCAGCGGCTCTCGTAGATCTGCCGGCCATGCGCCGCGTCGCCATCCGCGAAAGCGGGGAGCGGCAGTGTGCCGACGAGGAGAGCCAGCGCCGCCAGAGAGCGGGTCATGATCGTGTCTCCATGGAGAGAGGACCGCCGCGCCAGGGACGGCGCGGCGGGACCCAAGGCAGCGCTCAGGCGCCGAAGCTCAACGCCTTCTCCGGCAAGGCCTGCTTGAGCGCCGAGGCGAGCACCGTCCAGTGCATCGCCTCGTCGGCGGCAAGGCGGCCGGAGATCTGCGCGAGGTCCTTGCTCTCGAAGGAGGGGATGACGCCGAGATAGGCGTTGGCCGCGCCCTTCTCGAGCCTGGCCGCCAGTATCAGCACGTCGGCCTGGTTCTTCAACATGCCGGCGTTCAGCGCGGTCGCGTAGTCGTTCTTCGATTTCGCCGCGACCGGCATGCCGCCCATCTGCCGGATGGCGCCGATCAGCGCGTCGCGATGCTGCTTGTGCTGGCTCTGGAACAGCAGGGCGACGTCGAGCACCGGCTTCTGCAGCAGGCCGCTCTCGGCGCCGAGCTGATAGGCGTTGATCGCCTCATGTTCCAGGCCGAGCGCCACGTTCAGGATCTGCACGTCGTTTTCCGAGGCGCTGGGCGTCGAGGCCATGCTCTTGCAGCCGCCGAGGATGGAGATCGCCGCGGCGCTCAGCGTGGTGACGCCGGCGGCCTGGAACATCCGGCGGCGACCGATCAAACGGCTCGGGGTCTCGATGATGGACATGATCTGCACTCCCGTTGTTGCTTCCGACGGCGGCGCGTCATGCGGCGCCGTGCAGGAGTTACGGGGCGTCGCGCAAGGCGGATGCAGGGAAGCGCCGGCCGTGACGGCCGTCACAAAGCGGCGTCACTTCGGGGGAGTGGTGGTCAGGTTGTCCATCAGGCGCACCATGCCGACGAACACGATCGGGCCGGTCGGCGCGCCGCTGGGCGATCCGCCCAAGGGTTCGACGGTGATGGCGAGGTTCGCGAAATCCGTCATGTCGCCGGCGGCGGCGGCGGGCAGCGCGCGCTCCTCGCGTGCGCCGGCCTTCACGACGCCCAGCGAGAGCGGCGGCTTGCCCGGCGGAAGCACCCAGAGCTCGTAGTCATGGCCGGCTTGCGGCGCGACCGCGTTGGCCAGAATGACCATGTCCCGGCGCTGCTTGTCGATCTGGAAGGCGACCACGTCATGGGCGGCGCTGTCGGTCCGATGCAGCAGGGCGTAGCCGCCGACCTCCTGCGGCCGCGGGGTGAAGACGAAGACCAGGGCGATGGCCGCGGCGCCCGCCAGCGCCGAGAGGCCGAAGGTCCAGGCGAGCCAGCGGATCATGTTGAACGGCCGCCGCCCGGGCGGCAGCGGCGGGGCGATCCCGGCGAGGAGCCGTGCGCGCAGCGCGGCGGGAGGGGTGACCGGCGCCACGGAATCCGCGAGCGGCTGCAGCCGCGCCGACCATTGCGCGACCGCCTCGCGGAGAACGGGGTCGTCGGCGAGCGCGGCCTCGAAGGCCAGGCGCTCCTCGAGCGGCAAGGTGCCCAGCACATATTCCGCGGCGCGGCCGTCGCGATCGTCGTCCGGCATGTCGGTCACATCGGTCATGGTTCGAGACAGCCCTTGAGACGCTGCAGGCCGCGCCGGATCCAGCTCTTCACCGTGCCGAGCGGGGTCGCCAGCCGCTGGGCGAGCTGCTCATGGGTCAGCCCGTCGAAATAGGCCATCACGATCGCGCGCTTCTGGGTCTCCTCCAGCGTGTCCAGACAGGTCTTCAATCGCCTGCCGTCATCCCCGGCCATGGCCAGATCCAGGGCGGACGGCGCCGGATCGGCCACGTCCGGCGGATCGTCGCCGGTATCGGCGAGCCGCGCCGCCGCTTCGCGCCGCAGCCGGTCGAGGGCGCGGTTCCGCAGGATGACGGTCAGCCAGGTCCTGGCGGACCCGCGCTCGCGGCGGTAGTCGCCGGCATTCCGCCAGGCCGAGAGCAGGGCCTCCTGGAGAACGTCCTCGGCCCAGTCGCGCCGTTTCAGGATACGCAAGGCAAGGCCGAACAGTTGCGGCGCCGCGGCGTCATAGAGCGCGGCGAACGCCACCCGGTCCCCGGCGGCGCTGGCTTCGATCAGCGTTTCCAACGCGGTCAACGCGACGCTTCCCCTGATACTGGACGCGGATCATGAACAGGATTGGTTCGCGAGGCAATCGGCGGCGGATGCAGCAAGTCGGGTGGCGATGCGCGGATGTCGTCTTTCCGCATGTCACGGGTCCGGTGCATGGTAGCGCTCGACCATGGTAAACCGCTCGACTATCGATGATCAGGGAGGGGACGATGAGTGAAGCCGTGAAGCTGGTGCGGCGCGGGCATGTGCTGGAAGTGACCTTGGACCGCCCCAAGGCCAATGCGATTGACGTGGCAACCAGCCGGGCGCTCGGCCAGGCCTTCGTCACCCTGCGCGACGATCCGGAGCTCTATTGCGGGATCATCACCGCCGCCGGCGACCGCATCTTCTCGGCCGGCTGGGACCTCAAGGCCGCCGATCGCGACGATCTGGTCGGCCGCTGGTGGGAGACCGATTACGGCCCGGGCAGCTTCGCCGGCCTGACCGAGCTCTGGGACCTGAACAAGCCGGTGATCGCCGCCTTGAACGGCCTTGCCTTCGGCGGCGGCTGGGAGCTCGCCATCGCCTGCGACCTGATCATCGCCGGCGAGCATGTGGAGTTCGCGCTGCCCGAGCTGCCGCTCGGCATCGTGCCGGATTCCGGCGGCGTGCAGCGCGTGCCCAAGCGCCTGCCGCACAACATCGCCATGGAGATGCTGCTGCTCGGCCGCCGCATGTCGGCGCAAGAGGCGCATCATTACGGCATGGTGAACAAGGTGGTGCCGAAGAACGCGGCGATGGATGCGGCGCGCGAATGGGCGGACACGATCTGCACCGGTGCGCCGCTGACCATCCAGGGCCTGAAGGAATGCCTGCGCGAGATGGACGGCAAGTCGATCCGCCAGTCCTTCGACCTGATCCGCAGCGGCACGATGAAGGCCTATGAGCGCGCGGTGACCTCGGAAGACGCGAAGGAAGGCGTCAAAGCCTTCGCCGAGAAGCGCAAGGCCAATTTCCGCGGCGTCTGATCGGGAAAGCCCCATGCCCGCGGTCTCGATCATCATCGCGGCGCTGGAGGCGGATGATACGTTGGGTGCCGCGCTGGAGAGCGCGCTTGCCCAAACTTTAGGCGATTTCGAGATCGTCATCGCGCCCGACGAGCCGCGCGACTACGCGGCGTTCGGCGCGCTCGACCCGCGCATCCGGATCCTGACCGGCGTTCCGACGCCGACCGGAGCCGGTCCCGCGCGCAACCGCGCGCTGGCGGCGGCGCGCGGGGACTGGATCGCGCTGCTCGACGCCGATGATCGCTGGTCGCCCAACTACCTGGCCGGGCTGCTGCCGGCCGCCACGGCGCATGGTGCGGCATTCGGGCGCACTGCGGTGCTGGACGAAGCGGGGCGCGCGCTTCGTTCTATCCCGGCCCGCGATTATCGAGGAACGGCGAACTATGCCGTGTTTGCGCGTGCCTTCGGCTCGTTCCACGGCCTCGCGCGCCGCGAGCCGACGCGACAATGGCGCGAGATTTTCGCGGAAGACGTGCTGTTCGACCTCGAGACGCTTGCGCGCGCGGGTGGCAGCGCACCTTGCAACCCCGATGCTGTCTACTACCTGAGCGCGCGACCGAACTCGGCGACGCGCAGCGCCGCCTTTATCGATGATATCGGCAAGCACTACGCGGCCATCGTCGCGCTGATTCGCGCCGGACGGACCGGAATACCCGAGAGCGAACAGGCCGCGGCCTGCGCGGTGTTCGAGTCCTGGGCCGAAATGAACGAGAAATATCTCGCCGCCAGAGCGATCGATCCCGCTTTGGCATATCAAAGGTTCATTACAACCTCGCAGAACGAGATCGAGTTGTAGTAACCAACTTTCTGACTTACTTTACGACGAATAGTAATGCGCGGTTGCGATGCGCCTTGCCATAGTGCGTAACCGCCGGTTGCTGCCGGTCCCCGCGTATAACGAGAGTGCCACCTGCAGCGGCGCTCATTGCCCAGCCGCCCGCGGTCACAGGCCGCAGAGAAGGTGGCGCTAAATTGAGGAGAGATACTGATGGTGCGTAAGCGAAAGTCCTCCGGCCGCATGGCGAGCAAGGGGTTCCCGAATCCGATCGACGTCCATGTCGGGAACCGCATCCGCCTGCGCCGCACGCTCCTCGGCATGAGCCAGGAACGGCTGGCCGAGCAGATCGGCCTGACCTTCCAGCAGGTGCAGAAATACGAGCGTGGGACGAACCGCGTAAGCTCCAGCCGCCTGTTCGATCTCTCCCGCGTGCTCGACGTGCCGATCCGCTACTTCTTCGAGGAGATGAGCGCCGGCGTCGAGGCGCAGAGCCCGGGCCAGCTCCATGGCGCAGCGCCCAGCCTGCCGGGCGAAGAGCACGACCCGATGGCCCGCCGCGAGACGCTCGAGCTCGTGCGCGCCTATTACCGGATCCAGGACCAGAACGTCCGCAAGCGGATCACCGATCTCGCCCGCGCCTTGGCCCGCTCGGCCTAGCACTTCGCGCGGCATCGCGGCGCAATCTCTCGACGCGAGAGATTGCCGCATCAGGGGGTTCTGCTGAACCAATCGTGATATATCGGTCCCGGTCGGGCGCTTCGTCGCCCCTCGGGGCTACGGAACGGAGATGGACTTCACAGAAGGCAGACGCAAGCGGGGAAGATCGCGCGAGGGCGTTGCGGACAATCACACATCGACCGGGACCGGAAGTCTCAATACGGCGCAGAGCATCGCCTCGGTTCTGCGCGAGCAGATTCTGACCGGGCAGCTCGCGCCTTGCACGCGGGTGACCCAGCGCGACCTCGCCGCGCAATTCGGACGAAGCCCGATGCCGGCGCGCGACGCGGTGAAGATCCTGCTGGCCGAAGGCCTGGTGGTGCAGGAGAGCAGCAAGACCATCGTCGTCGCGCCGGTGACGCTCGACGGCTTCGTCGAGATCATGGACCTGCGCGGCGTGCTCGAGCCGCATGCGCTCGAGCTTTCGATCCCGCGCCTTTCGACCGAGCAGTTCGCCGAGGCGCGCGCCGTGCTGGCCCTCTCGGGCACGTCCGACTGCACGCGGGAGATGGCGGCCAACCACTGGGCCTTCCATCGCATCCTCTATTCCGGCTGCAGCCGCTCGCGCCTGCTGAGCCTGATCGAGCAGCAGCACAATCTGCTGGTGCGCTACATGCTGCCGGAATGGGCCATGCTGGGCGTGATGAAGCATTGGGGCGACGACGAGCTCGAGCTGATGGAGCTGGTCGAGCAGCGCCGCGTTCCGGAAGCCGCCGACTGGCTGCGGCGCGACCTCAAGCTCGCCGCCGACCGGGTGATCCGCCCCGGACGATAACCGCGGGGGCGGTAGCCCCGGCGCTCAGCTCTCCAGCGGCCGCAGCAGCGCGCGCGAGATGATATGGCGCTGGATCTCGGAGGTGCCGTCCCAGATCCGCTCGACCCGGGCGTCGCGCCAGAGGCGCTCGACGCCGGTCTCCTCCATCAGGCCCATGCCGCCGAAGATCTGCACCGCATGGTCGGTGACCCTAGCCAGCATCTCGGTCGCGAACAGCTTGGCCATCGCATAGTCCTGGTCCTGGGCGGTGCCGTGCTCGGTCTTCCAGGCGGTCTGCAGCACGATCAGGTTGGCGCATTCGATCTCGGTCGCCATGTCGGCGAGCTTGAACGAGACGCCCTGGAACTTGCCGATGGTCTGGCCGAACTGCTTGCGGGTCGCCGCCCATTGCGTCGCCATGTCGAGCGCCCGTTGCGCCCGGCCGACGCATTGCGCGGCGACGGTCAGGCGCGTGGCGCCGAGCCAGGTATTGGCGACGTCGAAGCCCTTGTGCACTTCGCCCAGCACCTGGCGCTTGTTGACCCGCGCCCGGTCGAACGCGAGCTCGCAATGATGGAAGCCGCGATGGCTGACCGAGCGCGAGCCCTTGGTGACGGTGAGGCCCGGGGTGTCCTTGTCGATCAGGAAGCTGGTGATCAGCTTCTTCTTGCCGCGCGGCGTTTCCTCGGCGCCGGAGGCGGCGAACAGGATGATGTAATCGGCGACATCGGCATAGGAGATGAAATGCTTGGTGCCGGTGATGACGAAATCGTCGCCGTCCTGCTCGGCGCGGGTCTGCATCGACTTCACGTCGGAGCCGGCATTGGGCTCGGTGATGCCGAGGCATTCGATGCGCTCGCCGCGGATGGTCGGCAGGAGATAGCGTTCTTTCTGCTCCGCATTGCAGGCGCGCAGGATGTTGCTCGGGCGGTGCACGGCATATTGCAGGGCGAAGCTGGTGCGCCCGAGCTCGCGCTCCAGCAGGGTGAAGGCGACGTGGTCGAGGCCGCCACCGCCGAGATCCTCCGGCATGTTGGCGGCATAGAGCCCGGCCTTCTGGGCGCGCTCGTGGATCTGCCGGATGAGCTCGGGGCGGACCGTGTCGGTCTTCTCGACCTCGTTCTCATGCGGTACCAGCTCCGCATCGACGAAGGCGCGGACGGTGTCCACCAGCATGCGCTGTTCTTCGGTGAGGCCGAAATCCATCGTCGCTCTCTCCCAGTCGGACCCCCACCCTAACCCTCCCCCGAATCGGGGGAGGGGACTGCATCGCGTTCTTTCTTCTCCCTCCCCCGATCCGGGGGAGGGCAGGGGTGGGGTATGTCTAGCTCTTCTGTGGCAATCCTATTGCGCGGCCGGCATTCTTGTGGCGCAGCAGGCCCGCATGCGCGCCGGCGATCGCTTCGATCCTGGCCAGCACGTTCGGCAGGAACGGGGCCGATTTCGG
>DASZYM010000128.1:0-21806 GCA_035545355.1 Dongiaceae bacterium | reverse complement strand
GATCGTCTCGGCGATCTTCTTCGGGCTGGTCGTCTTCGGCGATTGGCCTCGGCCGATCGTCTGGCTGGGCATCGCGGTCATCGTGGCGTCGGGTATCGTCGTGACTTGGTCCAATGCAAAACTGGACACCGAAGGGAACTGACCTTTCCGGCTACAGCACCGAGACGGCCACGGCGGCGGCAACCGCCAGGAGGACGATGACCACCGAGCTGCCCCACACGTTCCGGCGGGTGGCGTGCTCGTTGAGGACGTCGCGATAGGATTCGAAATTGGGCATGGCGGATCTCACTTTCTCGGAGTGACATGGATCAATCCGCCGGTCGGTTCAATACGGTTAACAAAGATTAAGACCCGTCTCTGCATGATTTGTGCGGTGCGTCACAAAACGGCAACAGGTTTGGGGTGGTGCGTGAATTTGCCTAATTCGGCCAATGAATTGGGTTCAGCTTCCAGGTGGTTTTGCACCGCCCACCGGCGGCGGCAGGCTGGCCGGAACGAAGCGACTCAGGAAGGATGAAGCCGTGCCATACCCGACCCGTCCGGTGCCGGTGGAATGCGTTGTGGACGCCCGGGACAAGTCGGCGAGGGGGCTTTCTGGTGCCCCGTCGAGCAGGCGGTCTATTGGCTGGACATCGCCATGCCCTCCCGTCTCCACCGGTTCACCCCCGGCGACGGTCGGCACGACACCTGGCCGATGCCGGAGATGATCTCCGCCCTGGCGAAGCGGCGGGACGGCACCCTGCTCGTCGCCGCGCAAAGCGGGCTCAGCATCTTCGACCCGAAGCAGCCGGGGCTGCGCCGCGTGGCGAGCCCCGAGGCAGACCAGCCGGGCAATCGCAGCAATGACGGCGCGCCCGACGCCAAGGGCCGGTTCTGGATCGGCACCATGCAGAACAATCTCGGCCCCAAGGCGGAGGAGATTCCAATCACGCAGCGCTCCGGCGCACTCTGGCGGATCGATCCGGACTTCACCGCGACCAAGGTCGAGACCGGGCTCGGGATCACCAACGGCATCGCCTGGAGTCCGGACAACCGCACACTCTATGTGATCGACACGATGGACCAGACGATCTTCGCCTATGACTTCGATCTCGAAGCCGGCACTGTCGGCAACAAGCGCGTCTTCAGCGACGTGAAGGATCTCGGCTATGCCGACGGTTCCTGCATCGATGCCGAGGGCCATCTCTGGAACGCGCGCTGGGAAGGCAGCGCCGTGGTGCGGATCGCCCCCAGCGGCAAGATCGACCGCGTGGTGCCGATCCCGGCGACGCGCGTCACCTCCTGTGCCTTCGGCGGGCCGGACCTGGATACGCTCTACGTCACGACCTCGCGCCTCAACCTCGACCCGGAGACGCTGCGGCGCTATCCGCAACAGGGCGGATTGTTCGCACTGAAGCCGGGCGTCAAAGGCCTGCCCCGGCCGCAATTCGCCGGGTGAGGCTCAGAAGAACGTCTTGATCGCGCCGGTCACCGCATAGGCGTCGTCCACCAGGTAGATCAGCACCCAGCGGTCGAAGGTGGTGCAGGGATGCGAGACGCCGAAGGCGACCATGTCGCCGACCTGCAGCGGGCTGCCCGCGGGGCATTTCAAGTAGCCGTGCTGATCGTTCAGCCCGGTGATCGAATAACCCGCCGGCATCGCCTGCGCCGCCGCGCCCGGCCGAGCCCAGGCGATCGGCACCGGCAGGCCTGAATCGAAGCCGACATCGCGCTTGCCCATGGTGACGAGGGCGAGGCCCGGTTCCGGCACCGATTGCACCAGCGCCCAGACTTCGAGCGCCGCGCGCGGCAGGTCGGCGGCCAGCGCATCGGAGGCGATGCCGCGGGCAGCGATGTCGTGCAGCGATCTCTCGTAGGTCCCGGAATCATGGGTGAGATAGCAGCCGCTGCGAAGCACGATCCTGACCGGCACGCCGAAATCGCCGTTGTGCCAGGTCTCCGCGACCAGGTCGAACTCCGCCGAGCCGCCGGCGGTGACGACGATCTCGCCCTCTGCGAACCACTTCTCGTCGATGCCGCGGCGCGCGATGGAGCCGAGGAAGTCGAGGAACAGGCGCACTTTCGACGCGCGGTCGTCGGCGCGCTCGTCGTGGATCAGGCCTTCGAAACCTTCGACGCCGCGCAACACCAGGAGCGGCGCAGCGGCGCGGATCGCCGCTGCGACCGCCGCCGCCTCGTCGATGGTCCGGCAGCCGGTGCGGCCGCCCATCATGCCGCCTTCCAGCAAGACCTGCAGCGGCCGCTCGAGCCCGCTCGCTTTCGCGGCATCGGCCAGGAAGCGGACCGCGGGGACCGAATCCACCAGGCAGTAGAAATCGAAATCCGGGTCGCGCTTGAGCTCCGAGAGCACATATTGCGCGCCCTGCGGATCGATGAGCTGGTTGGCCATCACGATGCGCTGCACGCCGAACTGCCGCGCGATCCGGAGCTGCTGGGCGTTGGCGACCGTGATCCCCCAGGCGCCGTCGGCGAGCTGGCGCTGGAACAGATGCGGGCTCATCGTGGTCTTGCCGTGCGGGCAGAGATCGACGCCCTGCTCCTTGCGGAAGGCCGCCATCCACCGGCTGTTATGGTCGAGCGCCGAGGTCTTCAGCACCGCGACCGGAAACGGCAGGTCCTGTTTCAGCAGGCCCCAGCCCCGCTTGCCGATCTCGCCGAGCCTGGTCGGCTGCGCGATCGGCGGATAGCCCTTGACGCTGCCGTCGATCACTGTGGCGTCGAGCGCCGCGAGGGCCGGGTTTCCGCTGCTGTCCATCATCTCTTCCTTCGTCAGCGCGCCATCAGGGCCGCGAGTCTCGTCGCGGCGACCTTGCGCAGGTTCATCACATTTAGGCCGAGCGCGCAAATGCCGAACACCGCGGCGCCGCCCCCGACCTGGAGCAGCAGGATGCCGACGCCCAGCACGATGCTCCACGGCCGCTCATAATGGGCCATCACGAGCTCGGTCGCGCCGCGGAACGGCCATAGAAAGGCGGCCATCGCCAGGCTGGCGACGGCGATCTTGCCGATTTCCGCCAGCGGGAACGGCAGGACCACCAGTGACCGCGCCGCCAGAACGCCGTAGATGAGGCCGATCACCCCGGAAATGATCCCGGCTTGCGCCGCCCCCAGCGCGCCGTAGCGCGGGATGAGGATCAGGTCGGCCGCCAGGTTGGCGATGGTCATCGCGCCCATCACCATGGTCAGGCGGATCGTCGTCTTGCCGAAATGGAAGCCGTGATCGACATAGTTGGCGCGGAAGTTCAGCACGAAAGCGCCCACCGCCATCCAGGCGATCAGGCCGGAGACCGGCTCGACATATTCCGGCGCCACGCAAAGCCGGGCCAAAGCCGGCGCCACCATGGCGATGCCGACCGTCGCCGGCAGCAGCACCGCCAGCAGCAGCGTGCAGCTCCGCGAGAGCTGCTGGCGGAGCGCCTCGCGGTCGTTGGTATCGGCCACCTTGACCGCGCGCGAATAGATCGCGGAATCGATGCCGGCGCCGATGGTCGAGATCGTGGTCCGCGTCAGGGCATAGGCCACCGTGTAGAAACCGACCGACGCCTTGCTGGACAGCGTATCCAGCAGGAAGCGGTCCGCCGCGAACGAGCAGGCGGCCAGGATCTGCACGATGGCGACCGGCCAGCCGAAGACCCAGAGCTGCAGCGCGATCCTGCGGTCGAAGCGGCCGGGATCGATGCTGAATCCGTGCCGGCGATAGATCAGCGCGGCGCCCAGCATCGCCAGGAAGCTTCCGCCCAGCACGAACAAAGCCGATCGCGTCATCCAGGCCAAGGCGCCGCAGACCACCAGGATCGCGGTGTTGCGCGCCAGGTTCATCCAGAAGTAATGCGCCGGCCGGAAGCGCGCGACCTCCATCCGCGCCGAGAGCTCGAACCAGGCATAGCACCAGCAGCCGGGCACGCAGATCCAGAGCAGCGCGCGGTAATCCGCGGAGAGCAGGCCGCTGGCATAGGCGATGCCCGACAGCAGGATGCTGGCGCCGCAGAGCAGCAGGAAGCTCTGCAGGATCGTCGGCATGAAGGTGCGGCTCTCGGTGTTGGACTGGTAGAAGCGCATGAAGCTCAGCGCGTGCCAGTCGAAGAACACGGCGGAGATCAGCACGATCACCGCCAGGCCGAGACCGTAGGCGCCGTATTCCGCGGGCGCCAGGAGCCAGGTGAGCAGCATCCCGGTGACGAAGGCGATGCCGCTCGGCACGCCGCGGCTCAGGATATAGACGACACTCTCGCGAAGCATCTGGCCCGCCATCCGACGCCGCGTTCAGGAGGCGTCCCTTCGGGACTTCCACGGCGAACCGACCCTTGTTCGGCGCCGGAGTCTGTTGGCACGGCCGGACCAAGTCAAGGACACGGCCGGCTTCCCGGAGCGCCCGGTTTCGGCTAGCTTGGGCACTATCGACAAGGCTCAGCCGCCGTTATCCGGAGGGGGAAATGGGTATCATCAGCTGGATCGTCTTCGGCCTGATCGCCGGCCTGATCGCGAAGTTCCTGATGCCGGGCCGCGACCCCGGCGGCTTCATCATCACCATCCTGCTCGGCATCGTCGGCGCGGTGATCGGCGGGTTCATCGGCAATGCGATCGGCTTCGGCGGCGTCACCGGCTTCGACCTGCACAGCTTCTTCGTCGCCGTGGTGGGCGCGCTGATCGTGCTGATCGGCTACCGCGCGATCAAGTCGCGCTGAACCTTCGGCGAGACGAAGATGCCCGGTCGAGCCCGGGCATGACGATTGTCAGCCTTGCGGGCGATAGGCGGCGACGTTCTCGCCGAGATAGGCGTTGTTCGCCTCGCGGATCTGCGCCGCCGCATCGTCGTAGAGGAACGGCAGGAAGGCGTAGCGCTTGCCACGGGTGACCGGCAACGCCTGGTGCAGCAAGCCGCAGGAGAACACCGCCGCTCCGCCCGCCGGCGGCCGATAGGCCGCGCGGCCGTATTCCGGGAACATCAGCGCACCGCCCTCGTAGGCCTCGGTGTTGAGATTGATGGTGACGGCGAAGCGGCGATGCGCGGTGCCCTTGGTCGTGTTGTCGCGATGCGGCTGGAAATAGCCGCCGACCGCCGCGTCATAGCAGGCGACGATGTAGCGCTCCATCCGCGTCACCTCGAACTGGAAGGCGCGGCGGATCTCGGGGACGATGCGGCGCAACACGCGCCGGCGCAAGGTCTCGCGCAACGACTCGTCCTCGATCGTCCAGTCGGAGCGGCGCTTGTGCTGATGGTCGAGGACCAGCACGGTCTTGCCGTCGCGCTCGCGCATGAAGCCGGATTCGGTCCCGCCATGGGCCTCGTAGCCGTCGATCAATTGCCGGCAGAGCGCGGGCTCGAATACGTCCGGCAGGATCAGCACCGGCGCCTGCACGCCGCCAGGATGCGGCTCGCCGAGCGGCCCGAGGCGCCGCAGGGCGCCGAGGATCGTCCGCGCCTGCTCGGCCGGATCCGGGTGCCGCGCGACGGCGAGGACGCGGAGGTCGAGGCCGAGCAGGCAGGTCACCGGCGTGAAATCGCCGCCCGCCGCGTCGTGCGGCAGGGCGCCATAGAGCCGGCTGATCCGGCCGTCGTCCCAGAACGTGTCCATACCCGGCCGGCGCTCGGCGAGGCTCGACTGCGCATGATCCTCGCGCCGGCCCAAGGTGACACAGAAGAGATAGCGGTCGGGATGCGCGAACACAGCGGCTTCGGCCAGCAGCGCATCGTGCAAAGCCGCCGCCACCGGCATACCGCACGGGCCGAGAAAGCTCATCACGATGTAACGGCCGGCGGCCGAGGCGAAATCGAAGTCCGGATTGACGTTACTCGGCGCCTTGAACCAGGGCGCCGGATCGCCCGGCATCAGCAGATTGCGCGACACGCTGGAATGACCCTTCTCGCCCGCCGCTGTGATGTCAAAGGCAGGCGGGCCGGAGTCAATTCTCCAGGTTTTGCCTCAGGAATGCCAGGGTGACGTCCTGCGCCTTGTCGGTGGAGGCCTTGTCGTAGGACGGGCGCTCGTCGCAGGCGAAGCCGTGGCCCGCCGGATAGACATGGACCTTCACCTCGGGCCGGGCGGCCTTGACCTTCTCGACATCGGCCATCGGGATGCCGTGATCCTGCTCGCCGAAGATCAGGATGGTCGGGACCTTCGGCTTCTCATTGGCATGGGCGGCGATCATGCCGCCGTAATAGCCGACCGCGCAGGCCAAGCCCGAGAGCCGCGCCGCGCCGATGAAGGCCAGCGATCCGCCCCAGCAATAGCCGATGATGCCGACCCTGCCGACGGATTGGAGCGCATCGGTCGCCGCCTGCACGTCCTTCAGCGTGTCCTCGAGCTTGATCGCGGCGCGGAGCTTCACGCCTTCGTCCACGCCGGCCTTGTCATAGCCGAGCTCGACGTCGCGCTGGGCGCGGTCGAAGATCGCCGGCGCCAGCGCGGTGTAACCGAGTGCCGCGAAGCGGTCGCAGACATTGCGCATGTGATGGTTGACGCCGAAGATCTCCTGGATGACGACCAGGGCGCCCTTGGGCTTGCCGCCATTGGATTCCCTTGGCGCATCGGCGCGATAGCCGCCGAGGCTGAAACCGTCGCTGGCTTTCAGCTGAACTTGCTGTCCCATTTTTCGAACTCCGGATTAGGCGCGCAGGATCCGCGCGTGATGCTGGAGATGATCGGCGATGAAGGTCTGGATGAAGTAGTAGCCGTGGTCATAGCCCGGCTGGCGGCGCAGCGTCAATTTCTGCCCGGCCTTCTTGGCCGCTGCTTCGAACACATCCGGGTGAAGCTCGCGGGCGAGGAACTGGTCGGCCATGCCCTGATCGATCAGGATCTCGCTCGGCAAGGCGCCGCGCGCGACCAGCTCGCTCGCGTCGTATTCGGCCCATTTCGATTTGTCGGCGCCGAGATAGCCGGTGAAGGCTTTCGTGCCCCAAGGGCATCGGCTGGGCGCCGCGATCGGCGCGAAGGCCGAGACCGACTTGTACTGCTGGGGATTGCGGAACGCGGAGACCAGCGCGCCATGCCCGCCCATGGAATGGCCGAAGATCCCCGCGCGATCGAGATCGGCGGGGAATGCGCCGGCGACGACTTGCGGCAGCTCGCGGTTCATGTAGGAGCCCATGCGCCAGTTCTTGGCCCAGGGCTCCTGGGTCGCATCGAGATAGAAGCCGGCGCCGATGCCGAAATCCCAATTGTCCGCCTGGCCGGGAAAGTCGGTGCCGCGCGGCGACGTGTCCGGTGCCACCAGCATGATGCCGAGCTCGGCGGCGAGGCGCTGCGCACCTGCCTTGATCATGAAGGTCTCTTCGGTGCAGGTGAGGCCGGCGAGATAGGTCAGGACCGGCACCTTCCCCTGCTCCGCCGCCGGCGGCAGGAAGACCGAGAAACGCATCGGCAGCCCGATCTCCTTGGACGCATGCTTGAGGAAGAGCTGGCGTCCGCCGAAGCAGCGATGTTCGGAGATGGTTTCGATGCTGGCCATTGGCTCACTCATGCTTGCAGCGAGGGTCACTCTCGCATCAACCCCACCTAACCGCCCCAACTTGGGGCGGGGCGGTGACGTCGAGTGCTTGCCTTCAACATTCGTCACGCACGATCGCGTACAGTCTCGAAGGCTCTCACCCCCTCCTCGCCCCAAGTTGGGGCGAGTAAGAGTGGGGTTGATCTGTCCGTTGGCGCGATGCCAACCGGCAACCTTAGTAGATCACCACGCTGCGGATCGACTCGCCCTTCTTCATCAGCTCGAAGCCCTTGTTGATGTCCTGCAGGGGCATCGTGTGGGTGATGAGGTCGTCGATGTTGATCTTGCCGTCCATGTACCAGTCGACGATCTTCGGCACGTCGGTGCGGCCCCGGGCGCCGCCGAAGGCGGTGCCTTTCCAGACCCGGCCGGTGACGAGCTGGAACGGGCGGGTCGAGATCTCCTGGCCAGCGCCGGCGACGCCGATGATGACCGAGACGCCCCAGCCCTTATGCGCGCATTCCAGCGCCTGGCGCATGGTCGTGGTGTTGCCGATGCATTCGAAGCTGTAATCCGCGCCGCCTTTCGTGAGGTTCACGAGGTACGGCACGAGATCGCCCTCGACCTCCTTCGGGTTGACGAAGTGGGTCATGCCGAATTTCTCGGCGAGCTCCTTGCGGCCGGGATTGATATCGACGCCGATGATCATGTTGGCGGCGGCCATGCGCGCGCCCTGGATCACGTTGAGGCCGATGCCGCCGAGGCCGAACACGACCACATTGGCGCCGGCTTCGACCTTGGCGGTGTTCAAGACCGCGCCGATGCCGGTGGTGACGCCGCAGCCGATGTAGCAGACCTTGTCGAACGGCGCGTCCTCGCGGATCTTCGCGAGCGCGATCTCCGGCACCACGGTGAAATTGGCGAAGGTCGAGGTGCCCATGTAATGCAGCACCTTCTTGCCGCCCATGGAGAACCGGCTGGTGCCGTCGGGCATCAGGCCCTGGCCCTGGGTGGTGCGGATCGCCTGGCAGAGATTGGTCTTCTGCGAGAGACAGTATTCGCATTGCCGGCATTCCGGCGTGTAGAGCGGGATGACATGGTCGCCCTTCTTCAGCGACTTCACCTCCGGCCCGACATCGACAACGACGCCGGCGCCTTCATGTCCCAGGATCGCCGGGAAGGCGCCTTCGGGATCGGCGCCGCTGAGGGTGAACCAGTCGGTGTGGCAAAGGCCGGTCGCCTTCACCTCGACCAGCACCTCGCCGGCCTTGGGGCCTTCGAGCTGCACGGTCTCGATCGTCAACGGCTTGCCGGCCGCATGGGCCACGGCTGCACGCACGTCCATGCCTGTCCTCCCTCAGTTCGATCTGGTCGCGATCCCGGATGGGCTCGCGGAATGTGGCGGAACGAAGCGGCGGCGCGCAAGAGACTCGCGCGCCGCCAATTCGCTTAAGCGTGAAGCGTGCCCTTCTGCTTCGCGACATGGGTCGCGATCAGATCCATGAGAGTCGGATTGAGGCAGTCATAGGGCTCGAGCTTCAGCTCCTTCAGACGGCCGCGCACGGCATCCATGCCCTTGGGGTCGTAGCCGCTCTCGATGATCGAGGAGACGAAGGCCGCAAATTCCGGCGCCGCCCAGCCGTCCTGCTTCGAAAGCTCGGTGTGGACGAAGTCGAAGCCGTAGAACGGATGGTCCTTGTTCTCGATGCGGCCGTACATGTGCACGCCGCAGCCGGTGCAGGCATGGCGCTGGATGGCGGCGTTGGCATCGATCACCTTCAGCTTCTGCGCGTTCTTGGTGACGTTGAGCTTGTCGCGGCCGACCACGGCCACCTGGCTGAAGGTGGAGCCGCTCGGCTTCCAGCACTTGGTGCAGCCGCAGATGTGGTTGAACGCGGTCTGCGCGCCGATCGTCACTTCGACCGGGTCGCTGGCGCACTTGCAGGTGAGCGTGCCGCCGGAAAACCCGGCCTTGGCCGGCTTGACGCCCTGATCGACGGCCGGATGGATCTTGACTGCCATTTTCTCCTCCCTATGGGTGCTTTGGGTCTTTGGTAGGTCGATAGTCTAGCGCATGTCCGATCGTTCCAGAGGCACGCCGGAAGTGCATTAAGAATTCAGCATTCAAAATTATAGCAGCGATGGCTGGTAGATTTCCAGCGTGATCGCCGCGGAAAGGCGGCCAAGATCCGGACCCAGCGCCCGGAGCGCAATGACGGGAGTCACAGAGCGTCGGATGAAATCATGGCGCGCCTGCAAAGCCGCCGGTACCGACCGTTTCGTGACAGCGAAGGCTTCCGCGGCGACGAAACCCAGCACGGCCAGGCACCCGTCGAGGCTCCGCCCCGCGACATTCTCCTTCTGCCAGGCGAGGAACGTGGTGGCGCCGACATCGTTCTGCCCGTAGCCGCCGCTCTCGGCGCCGGGCAGGAACGTACGCTGCGCCGCATGCCGCGCCTGCTCGCCATAGCCCACTGCGACCATGGGCAGCGTCACGATCTCGCGGGGATCGTCGGGACCCTCGCGCAGGTGATCGGGCAGCAGCGAGACCTTGCCGTCGAGCAGCTTCGCCGCCTCGCGATCGGCCAGGGTGCAGAGATCCGCCCAACTCGCCGCGAGATCATCCAGCGCCGGCGTCGCCATGCTGTTCTGATAGCCGCCATTGCTCAAGACCCGGCCGTTCGGGAAATGCGCATCGTCGTTCCCCGGCATGCCCGGCGCGATATAGACCGGATTGTCGGTGACCGAGCCCAGCGAGACCGAGGCCGCGTGCTCGGCCGCGTCGCGGGCGCGGATCGCACGGCCCAGGATGCGCGGCACGATCCGGAAGCTGACCGGCGCCTGATACGGACGGCGCTGATCGATGCCGCCTTGCATCAGCCGGCGCATCGCCTGCAGCGCCTCGGTCTCGGCCGGGTCGTTCCACAACCCGTCGAGCGCCGCATCATAGGCCTCGCGCGGCGCCTTGAACGCTTCGGCCGCCAGCGCGAAGATCTCCTTGGCGATCTCGATCCGGCGGCGCGCGGCCAGAGCCGCGTCGGCGATCAGCGCGGCCGAGCACGGGCTGCCGTTGATGAGAGCGAGATGCTCCTTCTCCTCCAGCCCGACCGCGACGCCGAGCTCGGCGAAGAGATGGCCGAGCGCCAGGATCTCGCCGGCGCCGCTATTGCCGAGCGAGGGCACGTCCGGCAGCGCGCCTTGCTCCAGCATGCCGGCCACCGCCTCGGCCAGCTTGGGCCGCGCCGCGGCATGTCCCTCGATGAGGTTCGCCAGGCGCGCCAGCACGAAGCCGCGGGCGACGCGCTTGGGGAACGGCTCGCCGAACGTGACCGCGGTGCCGTGATTGGGCACCGCCGCATGGGCCTTGCGCTCCTCGGGCTTCAGGCGGATCCCGGCGCGACCGCCATAGCCCGACGTCACGCCGTAGACCGTGATCGCCGGATCCTCGATCAGCCGCAGGAAGGCCGCGCGTGCCCCCGCCATGCGCGCGAGCGCCTCCGGCGCGATCGTCACGGTGTCGCCGCGCCACGCGACCGATTCAAAGGCTTGCAGCGTGATGTCGCCGCGCCGGCTGAGGGTGATCATGGGAGAGTGATGGTTATTGTTCGGAGCCGGGATCCATTGCGGCGAAGACGATCCAGAAGACGATGGCGAAGGCCAGCAACGCCGCGGGGTAGAGGATGAGGCTGGAATAGAGTCCGCCGGCCAGGCCGCCTTCGCCGGCGATGCCGCTGCCCGAGATCCCCCATAAGGTCCCGCCGCCGGCCGCCAGCCCCAGCAAGCCCGCCACGAAGTACCGCATCGATCTCATCGGCCGATCCCCATCAAGTCTGCGGCTCTTCCGTCCGCTGCCGCAATGATAGGGCCAACCCGCTGATCCGACAAGGGAAACAGACGCTCCTTCAAACGCAGATCAGCCATTACAATGCTGCGGCAAGCAAGCTGAGGTCCTGATGAAGCTCCAGTTTCTCGGCGTCTTGATCGCCATCCTCTTGGCGGCGTGCGCAGCCCCGCAATCCCGGCCACCGGCCCCGGCGGCCGATGCCACGAGCGACGTGATGCCGCCGCTCCCGCAACCCTCGCCCCAACTGCTTCGCTATACGAACGATCTTAAGGTTCACCAACTGGCCTTCTTGGCTCTGGAGCACATCTGGTGGGATTCCTACACCTACTGCGCGTCGATGCAGTCGCGGGATTGGACCGTGGTCGAGAGCTTCACCGTGACATTCGACGCGTCGGGTAAACCCATCAACGGCGCTTGGTTCGATGAAGCCGTGATGAGCGGTTGTGGGTATAGCCACAAGGTCAGCATGTTCACCGCTGCAATCGACGGGAAACTGAAGCAGTTGCGCGCTTTGCCCGGCACGACCTATACCGACTTCCTGCTGCAGCATGGCAGTGTGCCGTATGCCATCGATGCCGCGGAGGGAATCGTAAGCCCGACCTGCGACAATGCGGACATCTATGGCTCAGTACGAAGGATCGTTGATACACGGTTCGTAGGTTTCGAAGGCGCCCCGTTTCCTGATGCGCCGCCGGGTCGCCAGGCACGACCGTGGCGCGAAGATTGGGTCGTCGCCGGATGCGACGCGCATGCGTTGGTCGTCATGCACTTCGTACCGGATCCCAACGGTGGGACGCGGTTCATCGCGAACCCAGACGAGACAAAGCGCATCGACTGGACCGCGAGCGGGCTTCAGTAGCGCTCGACGAATCGGCAATCTTGTTTCACCGCGCCGCCTCGACCGACAACCGGCGGATCTCGGGCCGGATCGCCGCCTTCTGCCGGCTGCGGAAGCTGGCGCGGAAGGCGCGCGGCGTCTGCTTGAACTGGGCGCGGAAGGCGCGGCTGAACACCGCCGGATAGGAGAAGCCGCAGGCGACCGCCACATCCTTGATGCTGAACTCCTCGTAGAACAGGATGTTGCGCGCCGCCTGCAGGCGGATGCGCAGATAGAGCCGCATGGGAGTCTCGCTGAAGCTCCGGCGGCATTCGCGCACCACGGTGCGGCTGGAGACGCCGAGCTTCCCGGCGATCCCGTCGAGATCCAGCGGGAAATCGAGATGGCTCTCCATCACCGCGACGATGCGGTCGGAGAGCGACTTCTTCGCCCCCGCCGTATCGCCCAGCCGCTGCGCCGCATGGGCCGGGCGCGGCGTGTGCACCAGCGCGTCGGCGACCTCGTTGGCCAGCGCCGCGCCGTAGGTCCGCCCGATCAGGTCGAGCATCAAGTCCAAGGTCGCGACGCCGCCGGCGCAGGCGATGCGCTTGCCGTCGATCAGATAGAGCTGGTTCTTGGTTTCGGTCTCGGGAAAGCGCTCGTGGAAGGTCGGCGTCGCCTCCCAGTGCAGCACGGTCTCGCGCTCGCCCAGCAGCCCGGCCTGCGCCAGGGCGAAGGTGCCCGTATCGATGCCGCCGATGCTGCCGCCGAACCGCGCCGCCGTGCGGAGCTGGTTCAGCAGCTTCGCCGAATTGCGCTGGGTCGGCAGGTTGCCTTCGAACAGCAGCGTGTAGGTCGCCCGCGGCATTCCGGCGAAATCGCAATCGGCCTGCATCCACATGCCGCTGGACGCGCGCACCGGCTGGCCGTCCTCGGACACGATGCGCCAGGTGAAGAGCTCGCGCCCGCTGTTCTGGTTGGCGATGCGCAAGGCCTCGGTCGCGAGGATCAGCGCGTTGATCGGAAATTCCGGCTGCAGGATCAGATTGAACGACGGCCGCTCCGCGCTCTTGTCGTTCGCCACCTTCTGGTTTGCCACCTTGTCGTTCGCCATATTCCTCCCCGTCGGCTCTCCGGCCGTTGTCCACCATCGTCAAGTATCGGTCACTTAAAATCAATATCCGAGACAAGGCGAGGAACAGTATGGCGGCGTGATGGCGCGCGCCCTCAAATCCCGAAGAGGATCGGGCGCCGCCGCAAAACAACGAATGAACACCGCCGGCCGGACGCGCCGCGAAACGACGTTTCGCGCGAGGGGGAGTTGCGCGCCCGCGCCGGCGGAAACCGAAAACAGCGACAGAGGAGTGCGGGAGATGAAGAGAATGCGCGGAATCATCCTGGGCCTGGGCCTCGCGGCGGCCGGGCTCGGCTTGGCGGCAAGCGTCGCCTCGGCGGACGACGACGTGCGGCTGCGCCTCAACTGGATGTATTACGGCTCCCATGCCGGCTTCGCCTATGGCAAGGACAAGGGCTACTACAAGGATAACGGGATCAATCTCGATATCCGCTCCGGCAACGGATCGGGCTCGGCGCATCGGCTGGTCGCCAACGGCGACAGCACCTTCGCCTACGGCTCCTGCGCCTCGATGGTGAGCCTCGCCGCCCAGGGCGCGCCGCTGATCTCGGTCGCGGTGATCGATGCCATGGGCACCGACGCGATCCTGGTCCGCCCGGAAACCGGCATCAAGGACATCAAGGACCTGAAGGGCAAGAAGCTGCTCACCACCGCCAATGCCGGCGTGAACACCTTCTTCCCGCTGGCGCTGAAGAATGCCGGCCTCTCGGAGAGCGACGTCCAGATCATCAACGTGCCGGAAGGCGCCCTCGTCTCCTCCTATCTGCAGGGCGCCGGCGACACGGTCGGCATGCTGGGCGGCATCGACGACAAGCCGGCAGAGATCGAGGCCAATGGCGGCAAGCCGCCGGTCGCCTTCCCCTATTCCGATTACGGCGTGAACCAGGTCGGCTATTGCATCTCGGTCAAGAAGGACACGGTCGAGAAGAACCCGGACCTGGTGAAGCGCTTCGTCGCCGCGACCTTGAAGGCCTACAAGGAAACCGAGGCCAACCCGCAGGCGGCGGTCGATTCGATGGCGGATATCGTCGGCGGCGACATGGCCGACGACAAGGGCAAGGCGCAGGCGCTGGCCGTGCTGAAGGTGACCCTGGGCGTGCTCTATTCCAAGGCGAATACCAACAAGCAGATCGGCCTGCACGTCGCCTCCGACTGGGACGACATGCTGAACCTGATGAAGCAGTATAACGGTCTGAAGACCGACCAGCCGGCGACGGCGTTCTACACCAACGACTTCCTGCCGAAGTAAGCCTTTCTCTGGAGACTGCCCCGGGGGACCGACGCCCCCGGGGCTTTTTGTTGGGCAGTCTTCGCGTGCATACTGACCCAACCGTCATCCCGCGACTAGGTCGCGGGATCCACGCCTTGGGGCTCGAAGAAAGGCGTGGATCCCCGGACCAAGTCCGGGGATGACGATCGAGAGAGCTGAACCATCGAAACCGAAATGGCTGCAGCATCGCTCATGACCACCGCCGTCGAGATCCGCGCAGTGACCAAGACCTTCGGCAGCGGTGCCGCGGCGGTGCATGCCTTCGGTCCCGCCGACCTTGCGATCGAAGCCGGCGAGTTCGTGTCGCTGCTGGGCCCGTCGGGCTGCGGCAAGTCCACCCTGATGCTGATGATCGCCGGCCTGCTCCCGCCCAGCGAAGGCGAGATCCACGTCAACCAGGACAAGGTCACCAGGCCGCGGACCGATATCGGCGTCATGTTCCAGGACAACACCCTGGTGCCCTGGCGCCATGTCGAGGGCAATATCGCCCTGCAATTGGAGCTGCGCGGCCTCGATCCCGGCGCCTATCGGGCGAAGATCGCCGATCTCCTGAAATCGGTGCGGCTCGAAGGTTTCGAGCGGCGCATGCCCTACGAGCTTTCCGGCGGCATGCAGCAGCGCGCCGCCTTCTGCCAGGCGCTGGTGCACGAGCCGCAGACCGTGCTGCTCGACGAGCCCCTGGGCAAGCTCGACGCCATGACGCGGGAAAGCATCCGCACCGACCTGCAGTCGCTCTGGATGCAGAAGCGGCCGACCGTGGTCTTCGTCACCCATTCGATCGAAGAGGCCGTGCAGCTCTCCAGCCGGGTCTGCGTGGTGACGCCGCGCCCGGGCCGCATCGACCGCGTGATCGACATCGACCTGCCGTGGCCGCGGGACCTCGAGGTCAAGCGCAGCGCGAAATTCGCCAATTACGTCGCCGACATCCAGGGGATCTTCCATGGCTTCGGCATCCTCTGACCGCGCCGCCCCGCCGATCTCCAACAGCCGGCTCGGGCCCGCCTGGTTCGACAGCCTGGCGCGCTGGGTGGCGAAGTCGTGGATGCTGATCGCCTTCTTCGTCTGCTTCTTCCTGTTCTGGGAGAAGTCGGTCGACTGGTTCCACATCCCGCCCTACATCCTCAACAAGCCGAGCGAGATCGTCGAGGCGAGCTGGGTCGATATCGGTCGGCTGGTCCCCTATACCGGCATCACCGCGCTGGAAGCGGCGATCGGCTATGTGGTCGCGATCACCGTCGCGGTGCCTTTGGGCCTCGCCATCGCCTTTTCCAGCATCCTCAGGCGGACGATCTATCCCTTCTTCGTCTCGCTGGAGATGACGCCGAAAATCGCCTTCGCGCCGATCTTCATCTCCTGGCTCGGCTTCGGCCTGCTGCCCAAGGTGATCATCGTCTTTCTCGTGTGCTTCTTCCCGATCGTCCTGAACGCGATCCTGGCCTTCAGCTCGCTTTCGGAGGAGCTGGAGCGCTTCTGCCGCTCGACCGGCGCCACCTGGTCGCGGGTGTTCTGGAAGGTGCGCCTGCCTGCGGCGATGCCGCAATGCTTCGTCGGCTTCAAATACGCCGCGTTGAACGCGACGGTCGGCGCCACGATCGCCGAGTTCATCGGCTCCGATCGGGGCTTGGGCTTCTACATCCAGATCACCACCGGGAACATGCGCCCCGATCTCGCCTTCGGTGGCATCTTCCTGCTGACCTTCCTCGGCCTCACCATGTTCGCTTTGGTGACCCTGGCCGAGCGGATGCTCATCCCCTGGCACATCTCGGTGCGACGGAACGGATGACCTACCGGGTTCCCGAACTCAGTTGGGATTCACAAATTTGCCCGCTACAAAGAAACCCGTGGATGCCAAGGGCAAGCCTTGGCATGACGAGTGGGTGAACGGGAAAGAACGAGCTCAATCGATGACGCAACGATACGCACCGCAATCTCTGCGCGCCTTCGCCACCGCCGCTCTGACCAAAGCCGGCATGCCCGAGGAGGGCGCGCTGGCGACCGCGCGGGGGCTGGTCGAGGCCGATCTCTACGGCCACACCACGCATGGCCTGCAGCTCCTGGCCGATTATGTCGGGGAGATCGAGAGCGGCACCATGGCGGTCGATGGCCGGCCGCAGACGGTGGCCGATCACGGCGCCGTCGCCTGCTGGGATGCGCGGCGCCTGCCCGGACTCTGGACCACGTCGCTCGCGGTCACCGAGGCCGTGGCGCGCGCCGAGCGCTTCGGCATCGGCGCGATCGCGCTCCGGCGCAGCCATCACATCGCCTGCCTCGCCGCCTTCCTGGAAGAGCCAGCGCGCGCCGGCTATGTGATCCTGGTCCTCTCGTCCGATCCCGCCGAATCCCGGGTCGTCCCGTTCGGCGGACTGACGCCGGTGCTGATGCCCGACCCGATCGCGGCCGGCATTCCGCGTCGGCCCGATCCGATCCTGATCGACGTCTCGACCTCGATCACGACCATGGGGATGGTCGGGCGCTCGCGCAACGAGGGCCGAAAGCTCGGCGGCAAGTGGCTGCAGGATGCCGCGGGCAACGCGACCGACGATCCCAACGTGGTGCCGAATGGCGGCGCGCTGCTGCCGGTCGGCGGTCAGGATCATGGACACAAAGGCTTCGGCCTCGGCCTGCTGGTCGAGGCGCTGACCCAGGGCCTCGGCGGCTATGGCCGCGCCGACAAGCCGACGGATTGGGGCGCCGCGGTCACCGTGCTCGCGCTCGCGCCGCGGCATTTCGCCGGCGAAGACGACTTCCTGCGGCAGATGGATTTCACCGCCGATCTCTGCCTGGCCTCGAAGCCGCGCGATCCGAAATCGCCGGTGCGGCTGCCCGGCCAGCTCGCCGCACAGAAGAAGCACCAGGCGGAGCGCGACGGTGTCGCGCTCCATCCCGGCATCGCCGAGAAGCTCGCGGCGCTCGCCGCGCGCCTGGGCGTCGCTCCGCTCTGACTACTGCGCGGTCTGCTGGCCAAGGGTCTTCTGCAGGCCCTCGGCGGTCTCGAGGTGGTGCTGCAGCGTCGGCAGGGTCTTCTGCGCCAGCGCCGAGGTATCCGTATTGCCGGCCTTGGCCTCCGCCTCGTAGGCGGTGATCGCCATCTTATGGCCGTCCACCATGTGCTTGACGAACTCCCGGTCGAAGGCGCTGCCGCTCAGGCCCTGCAGCTTCTTGGCCTCTTTCCGGTCGGCCGGCGCCGGCTCCGACGGGAGCGAGATGCCGGAGGACTTCGCCAGGTCCTCGACCGCGGTCAGATGCTGGGTGTGATCGTCCTGCAGCATCTTGCCGAAATCCTTGACGGCGGCATTTTCCGATTTCTGCTGCGCCAGCTTCCCGGCTCCGATTTCGGCGATGTCGATCTGGGCGGCCGATTTCAGGAATGTCGCGGCGCTCGTCTCCGCCGCCCGCGCCGCGGCGCTGGAGCAGAGCAGGACGGCGGCGCAGACCAGCGCCGCCAGCGCGGCGATGAGGGCGATATGGTGGCTCCTGGAGGAGTTTCCCACCATCGGCCGGTGATTCAGCGTGACTTGCATGGCGCTCTCCGTTTCGCATCGGGCCTTCGAATGCAATCGGCGAGCCTCGCCATCGTTCCGCGGTCCCGCGCGCCGCTGCCGCCGCGCGGGAACGGTGCGGCAAAACGCTACTGCGCGCTCTGCTGCTGGCCGAGCTTGGATTCCAGCGACTGCGCGGTCTGGAGATGCTTCTGCAGGACCGGGAGCGTCTTCTGCGCCAGCGCGGAAACCTGGCCGTCATTGGCCTGGGCTTCCTTCTGGTACTTCGCGATGTCCGCCTGGTGGTCCTTGACCATGTAGCCCAGGAACGCCTTGTCGAAGGCCGGCCCCGAAAGCTTGGAGAGCTTGCGATACTCGGTCTGCGCCATGCGCGGCGCGGTGGTCGGGACCGTCACCTTCATCGACTGGGCGAGCGAGGTCGCCTCGGTCTTGCTTTGGCTGTGATCGTTGACCAGTTCCTGACCGAAGCTCTTCACGTCGGCATCGGTCGATTTCTGCTGCGCGAGCTGGCCGATCTCGGTCTCGGCGATGTCGCCGCGGATCGCCTGCCTGAGGAAGCTGCTGCCGGCGCTGGCGGCGGCAAAGGCACTGCCGCCGCCGCCGAGCAGCAAGACACCGGCGAGCGCGGCGCGCGAAAGGGTCGTGGTCATGGATCGATCTCCGTGATCTATTGAACTGCGGCTCCGGCACCCGTGCCGGATAGGCATGCAATGGGAGCAGCCCGCCTGCGTTCCGCTGCCGCAATCCCGATCAAGACAGCCGCGACGAATTGCGCGAAGCTCGGCCCATGAACAGCGCCGCCCGCCGGAAAAGCGCCACATTCGCGCAACCTTCCTGTCCCGAGGCCAACAGCGCCGACGATCCGCTGGGTCGGGCGCTCGCGCATATCGAACGGCATCTGTTCGCGCCGCTGAGCGTCGGCGACCTCGCCGAGGTCGCCGGCCTCTCGCCCTTCCATTTCTCGCGCATGTTCACCGCGCGGGTGGGCGAAAGCGTCATGGCGCATGTCCGCCGGCAGCGCATGCTGCGCGCGGCGGCAAGGCTCGGCGACAATCCCGGCGCCGCCGCCGGTGGGGATGCGCCGGCGCTGATCGATCTCGCCTTCGATTGCGGCTTCGAATCCCAGGAAGCCTTCACCCGCGCCTTCAAGCAGGTCTTCGGCGTGACGCCGGGCCGCTTCCGGCGCGACCCCGCCCGAGAGCAATCCGCAGCCAGGGAGTATGCGATGAGCCAGACCACCGCCGGCAAACCCAACGTCACCCTGCTCGACGGCCTGACCCGGAAGGACGCCTTCGTGGTCGCCGGCCTGTCGGCGCGGATCGGCAAGGAGAACATGCTGGAGATCCCGGCGCTCTGGCCGAAATTCGTGCGCCACCTGCCGCTGCCCGGCCAGAAGGGCAAGGTCGGCTACGGCCTCTGCTACGGCTCGGACCTGGAGGAAGGCAGCTTCAGCTACATGGCCGCAGTCGAGGTCGAGCCGGGCAGCAAGCCGCCGGCCGAGCTGGTCCTGATGCAGGTCCCGGCCCAGTCCTATCTGGTCTTCCGCATCACGCTGGGGGCCGGCGAGATCCATCCGCAGATGCAGGCCGCCATGAAATACATCTTCGGCGAGGGCCTGCCGAAATCCGGCCGCAAGCCCACCGGCGGCATCGACCTCGAGGTCTATGGCGAGCGTTTCGAGCCCGACAAGGCCGGGTCGATCCTGGACTTCTACATCCCGGTCGAGGGCTAGCCGCCCCGGCTCGCCCGGCCTTCCTTGCGCCCATCCCGGCCCCGTGACACCATCCGGCCCGGCCATTTTGGGGCCGGGGGATGAGGGACTGCCGGAAGCATCATGCCACGTCGGTACGCGTGGGCGTCACTGCCGGACGACAAGCTGCTCAAGCTGCGGTTGAAGGACCTGAAGCTCACGCTGAAGGACACCTGGCTCGAGGACTGCCTCGCCGACCTGCACAAGGAGCTCGACCGCAAGGGCATCCGGGTGAAGCCGCATGCGTGGCTGTCGGATGAGTGGTTCAGCTCGGAAGCGACGCCGGGCATCGCGATCCCTTTCTATCTCGCCCATCCGCGCCTGATGCGCCTGGAGCGCAAGAAGATCATCGACGTCGAGGGCGGCAGCCGCAGCGAATGCATGCGCATCCTGCGGCACGAGACCGGCCATGTGATACAGCATTCCTACCAGCTCCAGCGCCGCCGCCAGTGGCAGCAGCTCTTCGGCCGCTCCTCGACCCGCTATCCCGATTACTACCGGCCCAATCCCGGCAGCCGCCGCTACGTGCAGCACCTGCGCCTGTGGTATGCGCAGAGCCATCCGGACGAGGATTTCGCCGAGACCTTCGCGGTCTGGATGGGTCAGCCGCCTTCGAAATGGCGCCGCCGCTACGCCGGCTGGCCGGCGCTGAAGAAGTTGGAATACGTGAACGCGCTGATGGAGGAGATCGGCCGGGAGAAGCCGGGCCTGACCGGCCGCGCCTTCGTCGATCCCGTGAGCACGCTCTCGATCACGCTCGGCGAATACTACGAGCAGAAGCAGAAGCGCTACATGACGCGGCCGCCGACGGTGCATGACCGCGACCTCAGGCGCATCTTCTCCGACGATCCGAAGGACCGCCGCGCACCGAAGGCCTCGACCTTCCTGCGCCGCCATGGGCCGGAGATCCGCCGCACCGTCGCCAAATGGACCGGCCAATACCAGCTCACGCTGGACGCGCTGCTGGACGAGATGACCGACCGCGCCCGGGCGCTGAAGCTCCGCGCGCCAGGCCGCGACCGGCAGATGATCATCGACTTCACCGTCCTGCTGACGGCCAAGACCGTGCAATCGCTCTATAGCCCGACACGCCGATGGTTCGCTCTCTAAACCCGCTGCGCATCCTGGTGCTGGTGCATCCCGAGCTGGTGCCGCCGGATTCCCTCAAAGGGTATTCCGACAAGGAGATCCACGTCTTCAAGACCGAGTACGACGTGGTCAGCACCTTGCGCGCCCGCGGCCATGACGTGCGGCCGCTGGGCTTGAAGGACGAGCTGAAGCCGATCCGCGACGCGGTCGAGGGCTGGACGCCGCATGTGGTGTTCAACCTGCTGGAGGAGTTCCACGGCCTCGCGACCTACGACCAGAACGTGGTGAGCTATCTGGAGCTGCTGCGCCTGCCCTATACCGGGTGCAATCCGCGCGGGCTGATGCTGGCGCGCGGCAAGGCGCTCTCCAAGAAGCTGGTCTCCTATCACCGCGTGCCGACGCCGGCCTTCGTGGTCTTCCCGATGGGCCGCAAGATCAAGCGGCCCGGCCGCCTCACCTTCCCGCTGATCGTGAAGAGCGCCATCGAGGACGCCTCGCTCGGCATCGCCCGCGCCTCGCTGGTCGATAACGACGAGAAGCTCGCCGAGCGCGTGACCTTCATCCACGAGCAGATCGGGACGGATGCGATCGTCGAACAGTACATAGACGGGCGGGAAATCTACGTGGGGGTGATCGGCAACGAGCGTCTGAGGGTGCTCCCGGTCTGGGAGCTCAACTTCGGCGACATGACCGAAGGCGGCAGCACGATCGCGACGGCGCGGCTGAAGCACGACCTGCAATACCAGCAGCGCCACAACATCAAGGAAGGACCGGCCAAGAGCCTCACCCCCGAGCTCACCGCGCGGATCCAGAACCTGGCCAAGCGGATCTGCCGCACGCTGGAGCTCGACGGCTATTCCCGCATCGACTTCCGCCTCACCGCCGACGGCATCCCCTATTTCATCGAGGCCAATCCCAATCCCGAGATCGCCAAGATCGAGGAGTTCGCCCGCGCCGCCCAGCATGACGG
>DASZYM010000127.1:0-5466 GCA_035545355.1 Dongiaceae bacterium | reverse complement strand
TTCTTCAGCGCGGCGGGATCCTCGAACACGCGCTTGCCCAAAACGGTGCGATCGACGCTGCCGGCTTTTATCGCCGCGGGAAACTCGGCCTCGATGGCGCCGACCGCGGCGCCGCCAGGGCCCATCAAACGATGCACGCTGCGATCGGCGTCATGGACGGGGATGCCCATCTGGCGGAGTGCCGCCGCCGCGGTCGATTTCCCCATGCCGATCGAGCCGGTCAGCCCCAGGACAATCATCGGGGGCCGATCACGGGATGTCCTTCAGCACGAAATCGCGCAGCTCCGGCGTCACCGCGGGCTCGATGCCGAACCAGGCGGCAAAGCCCGGCCGCGCCTGGTGCAGCAGCATGCCAAGGCCGTCGACGATGGGATTGCCCCGCGCCTTGGCGGCTTCCAGCAAGGGCGTCTGCAGCGGCACATAGACGATGTCATAGACCACGGCGGTCCTGGGCAACGCCGCGAGATCGAGCTCCAGGCCGGGCTGCCCCTTCATGCCGAGCTGGGTGGAATTGACCAGCAGCCCCGCGCCATCCAGCGCCTGCTCGCGGTGATGCCAGGGGATGACCTGCAGCCGGCCCTTGGCCTCGTCGCCCAGCGCGATACCGAGCGCCTCGACCAGTTCCTCGGCCCGGCGCTGGGTGCGGTTTGCCAGAACGACCGTGGAGACGCCGCATTCCAGCAGAGCCACGATGATCGCCCGCGCGGCACCGCCGGCGCCGAGCAGCACCGCCGGGCCGGCCGCGGGCTGCCAATGCGGCTGGCTCGCCTGGAGATGGGCGAGGAAACCGAAGCCGTCGGTATTGTCGCCGAAGATCGACCCGTCCTCGCGCACGACCAGGGTGTTCACCGCACCGATGCGGTGCGCCGTGCGGCTGACCTCATCGACCAGGCCGAGCGCCGGCTCCTTATGCGGCAAAGTGACATTGCCGCCGCGGAAGCCCAGGCTGGGCAGCGCGCGGATGGCGCGCGGCAGATCGCGCGGATGGGTGGCGAAGGGCACGTAAGCGCCGTCGATCCGATGCTGCGCCAGCCAGAAGCCGTGCAGCCGCGGCGAGCGCGAATGATCGACCGGATAGCCGAACACGCCGGCGATCCTGGACTTGCCGGTCAGGGTCTGGAATTGGACGAGAGGCGCCTCGCTCATCGCGGCAGCACGTTCTGCGCGCGCAGGATGTCCAGCACCGGGAGCAGAGGCAGCCCCAGGATGACGAAGTAATCCCCCTCGACCCGCTCGAACATCTGCGCGCCCAAGCCCTCCAACTGGTAGGCCCCGACCGAGCCCAGCACCGCTTCTCCCGCCTCGGCAAGATAGCCGTCCAGGAAGGCTTCTGTGAATCCCCGCATGGTGAGATGGGCGCTGGCCGCATGATGCCAGATCCGCGCCCCGTCCCTGGCGAGCACAGCGGCGCTGGTCAGCCGGTGCTTGCGGCCGCGCAGGCCGAGGAGCTGGTCGCGGGCGGCGCCCGGGCTGCCCGGCTTGTCGAACCAGGCGCCGTCGCAATCGAGCATCTGATCGGCCCCCAGCACCAGCCGGCCGGGCCGGCCGCGGCTCACCTGCAGCGCCTTCAGCTCGGCCAGGGCCACCGCGACCTCGACCGGATCGGCGCCCTGGCCGCGCAAGGCGATCTTCAGCTCGGATTCATCGACCCGCGCCGGCACGACTTCGATCGAGACCCCCGCCGCCTGCAGCATGCTAGCGCGCACGCGGCTCGCCGAAGCGAGGATGACCGGCTCGCTCATCTCAGATTTCAGGCGCGATCACGGGCGCGACGCCGTGGAGCTGCCGATGCTCCTCGAGGAGCTGGATGATCGTCGCCGCGGTCTCCTCGATCGAGCGGCGGGTCACGTCGAGCACGTGCCAGCCATGCTCGACGCAGAGCCGGCGCGCCTGGACCACCTCCTCGCGGACGGCGGCGAGGTCCACGTAATCGGAATCCTCGTCCTTGGCGATCATCTGCAGGCGGTTCTTGCGGATCTGCACCAACTGGCCGGGATCCTTGGTGAGGCCCACGATCAGCGGCCGCTTCACATGGAAGAGCTCCGGCGGCATCGGACAGCCGGGGACGATCGGCACATTGGCGGCGCGGATGCCGCGATTGGCGAGATAGACGCAGGTCGGCGTCTTCGACGAGCGGCTGACGCCGATTAGGACGACGTCGGCCTCTTCGAGATTGCGGGCCGACTGGCCGTCATCATGGGCGAGCGCGTAATCCATCGCCTCGATGCGGTTGAAGTATTCCTGGTCCATCAAGTGCTGCCGGCCGGAGAGGCCGCGCGCGGTCTTGCCGAAATGCCCGGCCAGCGCCGTCATCACCGGATCGAGGACCGGCACCACGGTCACGCCGAGATCGCGGCAGCTCGCGACCAGAAGATTGCGCAGCTTGTCGTCGACGATGGTGTAGAGCACCAGGCCGGGATTCTGCTGGATCCCCTGCAGCACCTTCTGCATCTGCCCGGTGGTGCGGATCAGGGTCCAGCTATGCTCGACCGGATCCACGTCCTCGAATTGCACGAGGCAGGCGCGGGTGATGCTGTTCAGCGTCTCGCCGGTCGCATCCGACACCAGATGCAGATGGAAGCGGCCTGAAGTTCCGTCGCTCAAGGCGATCTCCGGCAGAAGAGCGATGCGATCAACTCGGTGGAAAAGCCCGGTATAGAGTCCCGGAAAACCGCTCGGGAAAACTCCATTCCCGGTCTTCCACAGTCATGGCACTGACATAGGACAGGATCAACCCCCAGGCCGGCAGCGCTCTGGAATCATCTGAATAGCCGGGATATCCCGGCGGCATCCGCTTATCCCGGTTTTCCCCGCTTCTAGAGCAGGCCGCGAACCGCGCCTTTCCCCGGATCGATCCCGGGAAGGTCAAACCGCGTCAAAGCCGGTGGATATCGGAAAGACGGGGATCACGGCGATTCACCGCACATCTACCACTACATCTACTTCTCTAGATTCTAAGATATAGAAAGAGTAGAGGTTCGGCCGATCCCTCAGCGCAACGACATGTCCCAGCCCAAAGCTCTGCTCCAGGTTCTCAAGCATCAGAGACCGCATCGCGTTCCCGTCTGGCTCATGCGTCAGGCCGGACGCTATCTGCCGGAATACCGGGCGCTACGAGCAAAGACGCCGAGCTTCCTCGATTTCTGTTTCGATCCCGATCTGGCGGTCGAGGCGAGCTTGCAGCCGATCCGCCGGTTCGATCTCGACGCGGCGATCCTGTTCTCCGACATCCTGGTCATACCGCATGGGCTCGGTCAGAAGGTCTGGTTCGAGGAAGGCGTGGGGCCGCTGCTGCAGCCGATCGAAAGCAGCGGCGGTCTTTCGGTCTTCGATACCGGCCGCATGGTGAAAACGCTGGCGCCGGTCTACGAGACGGTGCGCCGTCTGCGGCAGGAGCTTCCGCCGGACCGGACCTTGATCGGCTTCTCGGGGGCACCATGGACACTGGCGAGCTACATGATCGAGGGTCGCTCGAGCCGCGACTTCGCCAAGGCGAAGACCTGGGCCTATGGCCGGCCGGCCGATTTCCAGAAACTGATCGATCTGCTGGTGGATGCGGTCGTGCTTCATGTGGAAGCACAGATCGCCGCCGGCGCCGAGGTCATCCAGCTCTTCGATAGTTGGGCGGGTGCCTTGGACCATCCGGCGCTGCTGCGCTGGTCGTTGGAGCCGCTCCGGGCGATCACGACCCGTCTGAAGCGCAGTGCACCCGATATCCCGGTGATCGTGTTTCCCCGGGGTATCGGCCCCGCCTATCGTGACTTCGCCGAAGCGAAGGTGAGCACCGCGATCGGCATCGATCAGGCGATCGATCCCGACTGGGCGCGCGATGCGCTGCAGGCCAAGACCATCGTTCAGGGCAATCTCGATCCGCGCCGGCTGGTGATCGGCGGCAACAGTCTGCGCGAGGGCGCGGAGCGGATACTCGATACGCTGGGGAATCATCCCTTCATCTTCAATCTCGGCCATGGCGTGCTGCCGGAGACGCCGCCGGATCATGTGGCGGAGTTGATCGCCGTCATCCGGGAACGCGATCGTGGCGCCTGAGCGCAGGCGCCGGATCGCCGTTGTGCTGTTCAATCTCGGCGGACCGGATGGTCCGCGGGCGGTTGCACCCTTCCTGTTCAACCTGTTCAGCGATCCCGCGATCATCGATCTGCCGTGGATCCTGCGATGGCCGATCGCCAGGCTGATCGCCAGCCGCCGCAACAAGGCGGCGCAGGAGATCTATGCCAAGATGGGCGGCGGCTCGCCGATCGTCGCCAATACCGAGCGCCAGGCGTCCGCCTTGCGGGATGCGCTCTCCGATCTCGGCGAGGTCGGCATCTTCATCGCGATGCGCTACTGGCATCCGCTGACGCCGGCGGCGGTCGCCGCGGTCAAGGCATTCGCGCCGGATGAGATCGTGCTGTTGCCGCTCTATCCGCAATTTTCCACCACCACGACGGAATCCTCGGCCAAGGCCTGGCGCCGGGAAGCGCAGCGGCAAGGCCTGCAGGCGCCGGAAAAGCTGATCTGCTGCTATCCGACCGAGCTCGGCTTCATCGGCGCGCTGGTGACCGAGACGCAGAAGGCGATCGCCGCGGCCAAGGCGAAGACTTCGGCGCCGGTCCTGGTGATCTTCTCGGCCCATGGATTGCCGAAGAAGATCGTCGATCGCGGCGATCCCTATGTGGCGCAGGTCGCGGCCACGGTCCATGCGGTGGTCGATCGCCTCGGCCTCGGCGGGGAGGAATGGGTGACGGCGTTCCAGAGCCGCGTCGGTCCGCTGGAATGGGTCGGGCCCTCGACCGATCAGGTGATCGAGGAAGCGGCGGTTGCCGGCAAGGCGATCGTCGTGGTGCCGGTCGCCTTCGTCTCGGAGCATTCCGAGACCCTGGTCGAGCTCGACATCGAATACCGCCATCGCGCCGAGCTGCGGCAAGCCGCCGCCTATGAACGGGCCCCGACGGTCTCGGAAGATCCGGAATTCATCGCCGGCCTGGCACGGCTGGTGCGCCAGGCTCTGGCGGCACCCCAGCGCGTGCAGCCGGGGACCGGAATGGATCATTGCGCCGACTGGCCGCGTTGCGCCTGCCAGCAGGACATGAAGGAACAAGGGAGCCGGTGATGCTCGCGGGTTATTACGACTGGATCAAGGCGGCCCATATCTTCTTCGTCATCGCCTGGATGGCGGGGATGCTCTATCTGCCGCGCCTCTACGTCTATCACGCGCGCGCCGCCAAGGGGTCGGAGCTCAGCGAGACCTTCAAGGTGATGGAGCGCCGGCTGATGCGCGGGATCATCAATCCCTCGATGGGCCTGACCTGGATCCTGGGCCTGACTTTGGCCTGGCTCGGCAACCATTGGTCCGAGCACTGGCTGCACGGCAAGCTGCTGCTGGTGCTCTGCATGCAGCTCGTCCATGCCGGCTATTCCCGCTGGCGCAAGCAGTTCGCCCGGGACGAAAACCGCCATACCGAGAAA
>DASZYM010000126.1:0-4231 GCA_035545355.1 Dongiaceae bacterium | reverse complement strand
TTCAGGCCCGATCTGCAAGCGTTTGGTGCCGCGCGGCAGCTTGATGAGCGTGCTCTCGGTGACCACGCCCTTGTCGATGCGCGCGGAGCCGCCGGATGCGGGCGTGGCGCTCGGGACTGCGCCCTGCCCGCCCTCCAATCTGAACGGATACTGGCCCGCTTCGATTTTCTTGCGCGCGTTGGGATCGGCGGCCAGCGCCAGGACCTGCCTGGCGAAGGCGGCGAGATCCGCGTCATTGGCGATGCGCACGCGATGTTCCGCCAGCGCGGTGGCTGGAGCCGCGACCTTCACCGCGGCCAGCTCGGTGGCGATGACGTCGCGGATCAAGGCGCGGAGTTCGTTGCCGTCCAGCATGCTCAACCTTCCAGCGACCGGATCGCCTGCTCGGCGGCCCGGGCGCCCATGCGCACGTCGGATTCCTCGCCGGAGAGATAGACCCGTCCGGTCGCACCGATCATGCGATAATCCACGATCTTGATCTCCGCCGCCTTCTCCGCCTCGTTGGCGGCGAGGATCGCGTAGGAAGCGGGCTGCATCTCCAGCACGAAGAGCGATTCCCCCGGCAGGATCATCGAGCCCATCTTGTTGCGGTTGATGAGGAAGGCATGCACCGGATCGACCCGGGTCACGATCTTCGCCGCCAGCACCTGCGGCTTCACCGCCTTGCTCTCGTCGGTCTCCAATTCGTGGAGCACCGCCTGGGCCGCCGCCTTCACCGACGAGGTCGAGCGCGAATGGAACTCGAGATAGCCGAACTGGCGCTCGACCACCAGGATGCCGCCGCCGACATCGGCATGCTTCAGCGCCACGTCGGTCAGCGGCTCGATGTCGAGGCCCGGCGCCACCTCGATGATCTGCGCCGCCATGTTGGTGCGCGGCAGGCGGCCGCGCATCCAGCTCGCCATGTAGCAGAGCGTCTGCGGCTGCATCTGGTCGATGAAGATGAAGGAACGCAAATCCGCCACGGCTATTTCCTCAGCGCCGCGCGGAGTTCTTCGAGCACCATGCGGCGGATTTCTTCGCGCAATGCCGCGACGTCGTCCTTACCGCTCGCGGCGGGCCGAGGCTGTTCGGCACCCTCCTGCAATACGCCGAGCGACATCGGCGCTTCGCGGCCGAGGATCGTGCTCGCCGGGAAAGACAGATCCAGCCCCTCGAAGCTGTCGAACCTCTCGCCGGCATCGTCGTTATAGGCGATGCGGGTCCAGTTCACGAGGTGCCCGGGCTCGATGTTCTCGCCGATCGCCGAGCGGCCGAAGAAGCCGGTGCCGATGGTGAAAGACGGCGCGAGATGCGTGGAAAAGCCGGCAGCGCCCTGGCTGCAGGGTGCGTTGACCGCGACCCGCAGCGCCTTCACCGTCGCGGCATATTTCAGGATGGTCTGAGGGTTGTGGCTGTGGATCGCCGCGGAGTGGCCGGCGCCGGAAAGGCGAATGAGGGCGCGCGAGACGGTGATCGCGGCATCGGCATGCTCGGCGCGGATGAAGCCCAGGACCGGGCAGAGCTTCTCCTTGGAGAGCGCTTCGTCGATGCCGACGCGGTCGATTTCGGCGACGATGATCCTGGCATTGGCCGGCACGCGGATGCCCGCCTTCTGGCCGATCTCGCCGGCGGACTTGCCGAGCACGTCGATGTTGAACGAGCCCAGGCCGAACAGCAGCTCGCGGAGCTGGTTCACTTCCTCCGGCTTGGCGATATAGGCGCCGGCGCTGCGGAGCGCGGAGAGCAGCTTGTCGGCGATGGCATCCTCCGCCACGACCACGCTCTCATTGGTGCAGAGGATCGAATTGTCGAAGGACTTGGATTCGACGATGCGCTTGGCCGCGAGATCGATATCGGCGGTGGCATCGACCAGAGCCGGCGCGTTGCCGGGGCCGACGCCGATCGCGGGATTGCCGGAGCTGTAGGCGGCGCGCACCATCGGCGTGCCGCCGGTCGCCAGGATCACGTTGATCTTGGGCGACTTCATGATGTGGTCGATCAGCGGCAAGGTCGGCTCGTCGATCACCTGCACGAGACCGGCGGGTGCCCCCGCCTTTTCCGCCGCCTGCGCCATGACCCGCGCGCCTTCGGCGGAGCAGACCTTGGCCTTGGGATGCGGCGAGATGACGATCGCGTTGCGGGTCATCAGCGCCAGCAGGATCTTGAAATAGACCGTGCAAACCGGGTTGGTCGAGGGCGTGAGGCCGAACACCACGCCGGCTGGGCGTGGCAGCTCGACCATCTTCTTCTCAGGCAAGATGCGCCTGGAGCAGAAGTCCTCGCCGCGATAGAGCTCGTAGAGGCCGCGCGAGGTCAGCTCGTTCTTGATCTTCTTATGCGCGGCGACGCCGAAGCCGGTCTCCTTCACGGCGGCCTCGGCGAGCACGCCGGCGACGGCATGGCCCGCCTCGGCTGCGGCGCGGGTGATCGCATCGACGCGGGCTCGGTCGAAATTGGCGTAGGACGCGGCGGCCCAGCCGGCCGCCTCGAGGATCATGTCGGCTTCGCCGGTCTGGCGCTTCTCGCCGGCCAGGAGCTGTTGGACGATATGGTTCATGCGGCGGTCCTGCGCCGGCTCTTCGAGCCCAGGCATTCGGCGCGGGCCAGGCCGATCGCGCGCTCGACCCGCTCCAGCAGCTCCTCGCAGAGGGCGGTCGGCATCAGCACGCCGGGCTTGAACTGCAGCACGCGCGGATCGAGGGTCGAGAAGATCGCCCAGACGCCGTGCTCGTAGAGATGCTTCATTACCGGCTTGGCGCCTTCGGGATAGTCGAACTCCAATCCCATCACCACGCCGCATTGGCGGATGCCGACGAAGAAATCGGAATAGAGCTTCATGATCTCGCCGAGGCCGGTCTTCATCGTCTCCGAAATGTAGTTGACGATGGGACGCGTCTGCGGGCGCTGCAGGATCTCCAGCACCTTCAGCGCGACCAGGCAGCCGAGCTCGGCGCCGCCCATGGTCGACATATGCGCAAAGCCGTCCTGCTTCAGCCAGGCGGCGCTCTCCGCATTGGCGACCACGCAGGCGATCGGATACATGCCGCCGGAGATGCCCTTGCCGGTCACCATGATGTCGGGCTCGATGCCGTAGCGCTGATAGCCCCACATCTCGCCGCAGCGCATCAGGCCGGTCTGCACCTCGTCGGCGATGTATTTGGCGTCGTAACGCTCGCAGAGCTTCTTCACCGCGGTGAGATAGCCCGGCAACGGCATCGGGAAGCCGTAGGTCGCCGGGATCGTCTCCATGATCACCGCGGCAATGTCCCGCGCCCGCAGCGCGTCCTCCATGGCGTTGAGGTCGTTGAACGGCACGTGGAGGAACTCGTCGGGCCGGTCGGAGAGGAAGGTCTTCGAGAACCGGTCGGCGCCGGTCGCGACCGCAAGCCCGCTATGGCCGTGATAGGCGTTGACGATGGAGACGATCTTGCGCTTCTGCGTCGCGTGGCGGGCGCATTTGATCGCGAGGTCGATCGCCTCGGCGCCGCCGGCGGTGTACATCGTGTATTGCATGCGGCCGCCGCAGACCTTCGCCAGCTCCTCGGCGAGCGCCGTGCGTCCCAGCGACGGGAAATGATGGTTGCCCATGTCGAAGCGCGTGGTGCCGCGGTTCAGCACCTCGATCAGCTCGGGATGGCGGTGGCCGATATTGTAGGTGCCGCCGTTCAGGTGAACGTCGATCAGGCGGCGGCCATCCATGTCGTAGAGCAGGTAGCCTTCGCGCCGGTCGATGACGAGGTCGACCTCCTGGTCCTGCCAGAACTGGGTCTTGTTCGGGTTCCAGAACTCCTTGGACTTCTCGATGAACTCGCGCTTCTCGGGACTCTGCTCGTTCTCGTCCATGTGCGGCCTCATGCGAAGCGCGAGAGATATTTCTCGGCCATCTCGCAGGTGCCTTCGGCATAGGCCGGGCCTTCCTGCTTGGCGAGATCGGTTTCGGAATGCGAGCCCATCCAGGCGAAGAGGATCATGCGCCGCAGGATGACGAAGGTCGGCAGCTCCGCCTCCTCCTCTTTCGAGAGCGCGCGCACGCGGCGATAGCCCTCGACCCAGGCATCGATCAGGCCCGGCACTTCCGGCTTGTGCTCGAAGAAGCTGACCGCGGTGCCGGCGTCGTAGAGGAACCAGCCGAGGCCGCAATCGTCGAAGTCGATGACACGAATGTCGCCCTTGTGGATCAGCAGATTGGCGAGGCGGAAATCGGCATGGATCAAGCCGTAGCGATCCGGTCCCTGGCCGAAGCGCTTCA
>DASZYM010000125.1:0-7349 GCA_035545355.1 Dongiaceae bacterium | reverse complement strand
GCGTCGATCGAGGGCGCGAAGATGCAGCCGAGCGAGGCCAGCGAATAGACCGTCATGCCGAAATAGAGCGGCGGGATGCGGCCGAAGCGGTCGGCGATCGGACCGTAGAAGGCCTGCCCGATGGCGAAACCGAGGAAGTAGGTCGAGAGCGTGAACTGCGCGTCGGAATCGGTCGCGCCGTAGAACTTGGCCATGCTCGGCAGAGCGGGGAGATACATGTCGATGCCGAGCGGCGTGATGACGCTCAACGTCGCCAGGATGACGACGAGCTCGGCGTGGCGCCGACGCGCCATATTCTGTTCGGTCATGAGGGTGCTAGGCGGCCTGGCTTTGCTTCCGATGCCAGTTAAGCGCGGAACCGACCATGGCGTCGATGCCCGTCGCGGCGGCCGCCCAGCCGAGCTCGCGCCGCGCCTTCTCGGGCGAGGCGAAGAGCTGTGCCGGATCGCCGACCCGGCGCGGGGATTCCACCACCTTGACCGGCCGGCCGGAGAGCCGTTCGACCGAGGCCAGGACCTCGCGCACCGAGACCGGAAGGCCGGTGCCGAGATTGAAGGCGTGGCAGCCCGGGCTCTTCTCCAGCAGGTCCAGCGCCTTCAGATGCGCGGTGCCGAGGTCCTCGACATGGATGTAGTCGCGCAGGCAGGTGCCGTCCGGCGTCGGATAGTCGGTGCCGAAGACCTTCACCGTCCCGGCGGGATCGAGCGCCGCGCGGATCGCGAGCGGGATCAGGTGCGATTCCGGATCATGCGCCTCGCCGATCTCGCCCTCGGTATCGGCGCCCGCGGCGTTGAAATAGCGCAGCAAGGCGACGTCGATCACGTTGGCCTGGGCGAGGTCGGAGAACAGGTTCTCCGCCGCGAGCTTGGTGCGGCCATAGACGTTGACCGGCAAGGTCGGCGTGTTCTCGGCGATCGGCAGGCTGGGCGGCATGCCGTAGACCGCGCAGGTCGAGGAGAAGACCAGCCGCCGAAGGCCGCAACTGCGCATCGCCAGCGAGAGCGCCAGCGCGCCGCCGACATTGACGTCGTAATACTCGAACGGCAGCTCGGTGGAGCGCCCGACCAGCGAGAGCGCCGCGAAATGCAGCACGGCGGTCACGCGATAGCGCCGCATCAGCGCTTCCAGCAGGCCCGCATCCCGCACGTCGCCGATCTCGAGCGGCCCCCATTTCACCGCCCAGCGATGGCCGGTGGCGAGGTTGTCGAGCGTGACGGGCAGGAAGCCGGCGCGGCTCAGCGCCTTGCAGACATGGCTGCCGACATAGCCGGCGCCGCCGGTCACCAGGACGGCGCCACGTTCCGGCGCTTGCGTCATCTCAGCCTCTCATCCTCAGGCGGGGCGGCCCAGGCTGGAATAGCGGAAGCCGGCCGCCGTCATCTCGTCGGGGCGATAGATGTTCCTGAGGTCGATGAAGACCGGCGCCCGCAGCAGCGACTTCACCCGGTCGAGGTCGAGGCTGCGATAGCTGTTCCACTCGGTGAGGATCACCAGGGCGTCGGCGCCCTTCATCGTGTCGTAGGCATCGTCGCAATACTGGACGCCGTTGAGCTGCTTCTTCGCCTCGGTCATGCCCTCGGGATCATGGGCGCGGACCGTGACGCCCTGCTTGGTCAGGATCGGCAGGATGGTGAGGCTCGCCGCCTCGCGCATGTCGTCGGTATTGGGCTTGAAGGTGAGGCCGAGCACGCCGACGGTCTTGCCCTTGGGGCTGCCGCCGAGCTCGGTGAGGATGCGCTCGGCCATCTGCCGCTTGCGCTCCTCGTTGAAATCGAGCGTCGCCTCGATCAGCGAGAGCGGCGATTGCGCATCGCGCGCGGTCTGGATCAGCGCGCGGGTGTCCTTGGGGAAGCAGGAGCCGCCGAAGCCCGGGCTCGGATGCAGGAACTTGCTGCCGATGCGGCCGTCGAGGCCGATGCCGCGCGCCACGTCGTGCACGTCGGCGCCGACCTTCTCGCAGAGGTCCGAGACCTGGTTGATGAAGGTGATCTTCATCGCCAGGAAGGCGTTGGCCGAATACTTGATGAGCTCGGAGGTCTCGAGCTTGGTGAACAGGATCGGCGTCTCGCGCAGGAACAGCGGCCGGTAGATCTGGCGCATCACCTCGCGGGCGCGGTCGCTGCCGACGCCGATCACCACGCGGTCGGGCCGCATGAAGTCCTCGATCGCCGAGCCCTCGCGCAGGAATTCCGGATTGGAGGCGACGTCGAAATCGGCCTTCGGGTTGGTCTTCTTCACGATCTCGGAGACGGCGCGGCTGGTGCCGACCGGCACCGTCGATTTGGTGACGATGACGGTGTAGTCCTTGATCGTCTTGGCGATCTGCTCCGCCGCCGCATAGACATATTGCATGTCGGCATGGCCGTCGCCGCGGCGGGTCGGCGTGCCGACGGCGATGAACACCGCCTGGGCGCCGGCCGATTCGGCGATGTCGGTGGAGAAGGAGAGGTGCTTGGCGGCGACGTTGCGGGCGACGAGATCGTCCAGGCCCGGCTCGTAGATCGGGATCTCGCCCTTGCGCAGGCGCTCGACTTTCCCGGCATCGGTGTCGATGCAGACGACCTGGTGTCCGAATTCCGACAGGCAGGCGCCGGAAACCAGACCGACATAGCCGCTACCAAGGATCGCGATCTTCATGCTATTGATTCTCCGGGATAATTCGAAGGCGAAGGGACCCCTGACCCCGCCGTTCGGCGGGAAGCGGCGGCATGCTATCCGCGCCGCGCAGCGGCCACAAGCGCCGATTACGCAGGTGCAGCATTGCGCCCGATTGCCTGGCTGTGCGGCCTGACGGACAATCGCGCACGCAAGACGCGGACGATGGTAAACGAGCAATGACGCTAGAAGCTTCCGGGAAAAACCAATCCAGCAGTCCCGCGTTGCGCGGCTATCTGCCGGCCGTCGAGCTGGCGCCCGGCGACCGCTTCCCGAATTTCATGCTGCCCGACCAGACCGGCGCCACGCGTTCCTTCCTCGAGCGCGCCAAGGGCAACCCGCTGCTCATTCTCGGCGATGGCCGGGATGACGCTTTGCGAGCCTTGGAAGCCACGCGGAAGGAACATCCCGAAGCCGATTGCCTGGCCTTGGTCGCCGAGGGACCCGCCGCCGCTGCCAAGCGCGCCGAGGCGCTCGGCCTCGACTTCCCGCTGCTCGGCGATTCCGCCGGCAAGATCCGCGAGGCCTTGCGCCGGATGCTGGGTTTCGGGCCGCAGGGCAGCTTCCTCGTCGTGCTCGACGCCAATCAGCGCCTGATCGCCGCGCGCGCCTCGCCGGATGGCGGCGAGCTGGTGCGCTGGGCGGTCGATCGGCTGCGCGCCCGCCCGCCGCTGCCGGCGGTGCAAAGCTTCGGCATGGCGGCGCCGGTGCTGATCGTGCCCGACGTGCTGACGCCGGAGAATTGCCGGGCGCTGATCGACCGCTGGGAGCGGCTGGGCCATGTCGAGGGCGAGGTGCATTCGATCGTCGCCGGCGTCGAGACCAGCCGCGTCCATCGCGCGATGAAGTCGCGGCGCGATCATTCGATCCAGGACGATAGCGTGCTGGCGGAGCTGAACGCGGTGATCGGACGGCGGATCGCGCCGGAGCTCGACAAAGCCTTCGCCTTCCAACGCTTCCGGTTCGACCGGTTCAACATCACCTGCTACGACGCCGAGCGCGGCGACTACTTCCGCCGCCACCGCGACAATCAGAGCCCGGCGACGGCCGATCGCCGCTTCGCGCTGACGCTCAACCTCAATACCGGCGAATACGAAGGCGGCGAGCTGCTGTTCCCCGAATACGGGCCTTATCGCTACGACCCGCCGGCCGGCGCCGCGATCCTGTTCTCCTGCTCGCTGCTGCACGAGGCGCTGCCGGTGACCAAGGGCCGCCGCTTCACCCTGCTCAACTTCCTGCGCGCGTGACCGGCTACGAGGCCGGGACGGGCTGGATCGGGATCTTGAGGTCGTGGAAGGAGATGGCGGAGATCAGCATGTCGATCCGCTCGCCGTCGGTGGAGAGCGGCAGGATCAGGGTCTCGTAGCGGAACCAGCGCCCGCTGGATTCGAGATCGCGGTAATAGCGCCGCGGCGCCCGTCCCTCGATCACCTCGCGATAGCTGTCATAGATCGCCTGGCGCATCTCGGGATAGGGGAACTCGTCCAGGCTCCGGCCGGTAAGGTCGAAGCCGAAGCGTTCGACATGCCGGCTGCCGTCCAGGCGGAAGCTGAAGCGCAGCGGGTCGTGGGCGACGTCGATCAGCGTGATGTCGCCGAGCGCATACGAGAAATCCACCGGATCCAGGTCGCCGCGCGCCGGAAAAGGGCGGGTGCCTGCCTTTGCCAGGTAGTATTCGAAGAACCGCCGGAGTGTCGGGCTTTCCAGCTGATCCAGGATGGGGGACATGGAGATCCGTTTCTCTTGGCCGCTTCGCGCGAATCCGGCAGCGGCCGGCCGGTTCCGGGAACAGTGCTATGATACCGCGGCAGACGTTATGCAACCGTCAATCCGCCGGGCCGCTGCACGGTCGCGTTGTCGCAGTAGATTCCCCTACCGATACGGGAAGTTCCGTATGCCGACCGGCCGCGCGACGCAGCGCGGTGCCGTGTTGGCCAAAGCTTCGGCAAATCGCTAGACTCGCGCGACACGATCGATGGAGCCCGCCATGGCCGAGACCGAAACCGCCACGCCGCATGCGCGCAGCCGCGGAGGTCGCCAGGCGCGGCAGGCCCAGCGCGTGGGCCGGCAGGCGCCGCGGATCATCGCCGGCGTCCGGCGCCGGATCCCGACCTACGACCTGCTGGGCGAGGAAGGCCTGGTCCGGATCGAGGCGGCGATCGACGAGATCCTGAAGGAGATCGGCATCGACTTCCGCGGCGATCCTCGGGCGCTGGAGCTCTGGCGCGCCGCCGGCGCCGACGTGCAGGGCGAGCGGGTGCGCTTCGATCCCGGCCTGGTCCGCGCCATCATCACGCGCACGGTGCCTTCGAGCTTCACCCATCATGCGCGCAATCCGGCGCGCTCGGTCGAGATCGGCGGCGAGCATATGGTCTTCTCGCCGGCCTATGGCTCGCCCTTCGTGCACGATCTGGAGAACGGGCGGCGCTACGGCTCGATCGAGGATTTCCGGAACTTCGTGAAGCTCGCCTATATGTCGCCCTGGCTGCACCATTCGGGCGGCACGGTGTGCGAGCCGGTCGACCTGCCGGTGAACAAGCGGCATCTCGACATGGTCTATTCGCATATCCGCTGGTCGGACAAGCCGTTCATGGGCAGCGTCACGGCGGAAGAGCGCGCCGAGGATTCGATCGCGCTGGCGAAGATCGTGTTCGGCGAGGACTTCACCGACAAGAACTGCGTCATCATGGGCAACATCAACGCCAACTCGCCCCTGGTGTTCGACGCCACCATGACCAATGCGCTCCGCGCCTATGCCCGCGCCAACCAATGCGCGGTGGTCGTGCCCTTCATCCTCGGCGGCGCCATGGGACCGGTGACCAATGCCGGCGCCATCGCGCAGTCGATGGCCGAGGCGATGGTCGGCGTGGCGCTGACGCAATTGGAGCGCCCGGGCGCGCCGGCGATCCTCGGCAACTTCCTGAGCTCGACCTCGTTGCGCTCCGGCTCGCCGACATTCGGCACGCCGGAGCCGGCCCTGGGCTCGCTGGTGGTCGGGCAGCTCACGCGGCGCCTGGGCGTGCCTCTGCGCTGCTCCGGCGCCTTCACCGCCGCCAAGGCCGCCGACGCGCAGGCGATGCAGGAGAGCGCGGTCTCGATGCTGGCCGCCTTGCAATGCGGCGCGCATTTCATCCTGCATTCCGCCGGCTGGCTCGAGGGCGGCCTGGTCATGTCCTACGAGAAGTTCGCGATGGATGCGGATTTCTGCGGCGCGATGCACACCTATCTCGCCGGCCTGCCGGTCGATGACAATGCGATGGCGCTCGACGCCTTCCACGAGGTCGGGCCCGGCAAGCACTTCTTCGGCTGCGCCCATACCCTGCGCAATTACGAGACCGCGTTCTGGGATTCCGAAGTCTCCGACAACAATTCCTTCGAGCAATGGCGCGACGCCGGCGAGAAGACCCAGACCCAGCGCGCCCACGACAAGTGGCGCGCGATGCTGCGGAACTACGAAGCGCCGCCGATCGATCCCGCGGTGGACGAAGCCTTGCGCGATTTCATCGACCGCAAGAAGGCCGCGGTCGGCGATATGTGGCATTGAATTTTCCGCCGGCGGGGCCGAGCGACCCCTCACCCAACTCCGGCTAAGCTCGCTTCGCTCGCCAAGCCTACGTAACCCTCTCCCTCAAGGGGAGAGGGAAGCGATGTGCTTCGCAGGCTGTTTCCTTGAGAAGGTTGTCAATCATCCCCCTCTCCCCTTGAGGGAGAGGGCAGGGGTGAGGGGTCGACGGGTCTATCCGACCTACTTCGCCACCACGCCCGGCACGCCGGATGCGATCATCATCTGCCGGCATTGCTCGCGGTAATGCGGGCGGACGTCGCGGGTCGGCGGGCGGCAGCGGCTGGAATCGAGGCCGACCAGCTCCATGCAGAGCTTGTCGAGATAGCCGTCGCCGCTGGTGAAGTTCTTCTCGATCTCGACCCAGAGCTTGTAGAACGGCATCGCCTCCGCGACCATCATGCGCTGGACTTCCGGGTAGTCCTTCGCGTTCAGCCGGCCCAGCAGCTTGATGCCCCATTCCGGCCAGTAGTTGCAGAGATGCACCTCGAAGGCCCGCGCGCCCATCATGTGGCTCATGGCGAAGAGCAGGTTGTTGTCGATGATGGTGAGCTTGCCCGCGAAATGCGAGACCACGTCCTCGAATTCCATCGCATCGGTGCGCGGCGTCGCCCATTTGAGGCCCACGACGTTCGGGATCTCACTGAGCTTGTCGGCCATCGCCAGCGAGATGCCGGACGAGGTCCAGAACGTGTTGTAGATGATGATGCCGATATCGGCGGCCTCCGCCGCGGCCTGCACATAGTCGAAGAAATCGCCCTCGGTATGGGTGAAGTAGAACGGGCAGGAGACCTGGATGAACTGGCAGCCGAGCCGCGCCGCCGTCTTGGCGAGCTGGCGGAGCTCGCGCGTGCTGGTGGTCTGCGCGCCCATCGCCACCGGCACGCGGCCGTTCGCTTCGGCGAGGACGGCTTCGGCGACGGCGGCGCGCTCGTCGAAGGTCATGGTGGAGAAATCGCCGGCGGCGCCCCCGGCCAGCAGCACGGCGTTGTCGGCATCGATGCCGCGCGAGATCAGGAACTTCACGTGCCGCTTGATCGCCGCGGTGTCGAGCTCGAGATCCGGGTCCCGGAACATGGTCGGGACCGTGATGTAGCAGCCTTCCAGCGCCTTCTTCAGCTTCGCTCGATCC
>DASZYM010000124.1:0-1898 GCA_035545355.1 Dongiaceae bacterium | reverse complement strand
ACACATCACGGCTGCATCAACCCCACCATACCGCCCATCTTGGGGCGGGGACATCAGCAGGGTGCGAACCCGCGAACGCACGTGCGTGAAGATTCTCACCGTCGAGACTTGGCGTCGCCGCACCGCCCCAAGATGGGGCGGTATGGTGGGGTTGATGCAGCCGTGATGTGTCCAGAGACAGACCGGTGGACGATCCAGCGCCTATACGATCCTGTCCAGCAGGCGCTGGAAGTCGCCATCGATGGCGACCTTGGCGCCCTGCATCGCCGGGGAGGCGAGGACGTCTTCCAGCAAGGCGCTGGTCAGCAGATGGTCGCGCCATTCGCCGTTGATCTTCAGATAGCCCTTGGCCTCGCCGATCTCGCGGAAGCCGAATTTGGCCAGCAGATGGCGGCTCGGCCGGTTCTCGGGGATGCAGGCGGCATCGATGCGGTGCAGGCCGAGGCTGTGGAAGGCATGCGGCAGGAGCGCCCGCAGCGCGTCGCTCATATAGCCCTGGTTGGCGAAGGTTTCTCCCATCCAGTAGCCGAGATTGGCGGCCTGGGCGACGCCGCGGCGCACGTTGTTCAGATTGACCCCGCCCAGGAGGCGGTCGTCCTCCTTGCGGAAGATGTGGAAGCCATAGCCGAGATCGAGCCGCCATTCCTGCTGGATGCGCGCGATGCGGTCGCGATAGACCACGCGCTCCAGCGCATCCTCGCCCCAGCTCGGCTCCCAAGGCTCGAGGAAGCCGCGGCTGACATCCCGCACCGCCGCCCATGCGCGATAGTCGCGGCGGTCGGGCGGCCGCAGATAGGTGCGGTCGCCGGCGAGGCGAAACCGCGCGAGGCTGTCGGATTTGAACAGCGGCAGCATGCGTCTCAGGCGAGGCGGCGCCGGACCGCGTCGAGATCCGGCACGTTGGCGACCGGGCCGAGCGAAGCCAGGGTCGGCGCCGAGCCGAAGATGCGGCGCGCAACCCGCGCCACGTCGGCGGTGCCGACCGCCTCGATCCGGGCCACCACTTCCTCGGGCGGGATCGCGCGGCCGTAGAGCAGGAGCTGCGAGGCGAGCTGCTCGCAGCGGCTGCTGGTGCTCTCCCGGGACATCAGCGTGCCGGCCTTGAGCTGTGCCGCGGAGCGCGTGACCTCCACCTCCTCCAGAGTGTCGGCGACCTTCAGCACCTCCTCGCAGATGACGGGCATCATCTCGGCCGCTTCCTTCTCGCCGGTGCCGGCATAGATGCCGAACAGCCCGCTGTCGCTGTAGGAGCTGGAGAAGGTGTGGATGCTGTAGACCAGACCCCGCTTCTCGCGCACTTCCTGGAACAGGCGCGAGGACATGCCGCCACCCAAGAGCTGGGACAGGACCGCCGCGGCGTAATAATCCGGATCGTGGTAGCTGACGCCGGCAAAGCCGAGCACCACGTTGACCTGCTCCAGGTCGCGGTCCTCGCGGTGCTCGCCGCCGCGATAATCGGCGGCGACGGTTCCCGGCGCGGCGCCGGTCGGCAGGCGGTCGAGCGACTTCGCCACCAGGTCGACCAGGCGGTCGTGATCGATATTGCCCGCCGCGGCGACGACCATCCGCGCGGGGCGATAGCGGGTCTCCAGATAGCCGGCGACGACGTCGCGGGGCAAGGCGCCGATGATCTCGGCGCGGCCGAGCGTCGGCCAGCCCATCGGCTGGTCCGGGAAGGCGCGCTCCTGGAAATGGTCGAAGATGATGTCGTCGGGCGTGTCCTCGGCCTGGCCGATCTCCTGCAGCACCACGGCGCGCTCGCGCTCCAGCTCGGCCGGATCGTAGACCGAGTTCTGCAGGATGTCGGAGAGCACGTCGATGGCGAGCGGCATGTCCGGCGCCAGCATCTTGGCGTAATACGCGGTCTGCTCGCGGCCGGTATAGGCGTTGAGCAGGCC
>DASZYM010000123.1:0-6362 GCA_035545355.1 Dongiaceae bacterium | reverse complement strand
CGACGACCGGCAGATGCGCGTGCGCGCCGACCCGGAAGGTCTCGGCGAGGGAGTCGAGGACGCGGTCGTCCTCGTCGCGCATATGCGTGGTGTAGACGCCGCCCGCCTTGGCGACATCGGCAGCGAGCGGGATCACCTCGTCGCGATCGGCATTCTTGGCGGGCGGATAGAAGAGGCCGCTGGAAAGACCGATCGCGCCGGCGGCGAGGGCCTCTTTCAGAATACCGCGCATCGCCTCGATCTCGTCGGCACCGGCCGTGCGGCCGAGGTCATCCATCGCCTGGACGCGCAGGGTGGAATGGCCGACCAAGGCCGCGACATTGACCGCCGGCGCGGCGCGATCGACCGCGGCGGCGTATTCGCCCATGCGGGGGAAATGGAAGTCGTCGCGCCCGCCAAGGAGATTGAACGGCGGGATGATGCCGCGTTTCCCCGGGTTGAGCGGCGAGAGGCTGATGCCGCAATTGCCGACGATCACCGTCGAGACGCCCTGGGTCACCTTGGGCGTCATGTCGCGGTCGATCAGCACCAGCCGGTCGTCATGGGTGTGCACGTCGATGAAGCCCGGCGCCAAAGCCTTGCCGGCGCAGTCGATGACCTCTTCGCCGGCGAGCGTGTTCGGTGCGCCGATCGCGGCGATGCGGTCATCGGCGACCGCGACGTCGCCGTTTGTGCCCGGTCGGCCGCTGCCGTCGATGATGCGGGCGTTCTTGAAGACGAGCGGATGGCGATCGGTCATCGCGTCCTCCGGCTACTGGCCCAGCGTCGCCTTGATGATGTGGTCGGGGTTGTCGACGGCGCCGTTATTCTCTTCGGTGCCGGCCTTGATCTTGTCCACGACTTCCATCCCTGAGGTGACCTGGCCGAAGACGGTGTACTGGCCGTTCAGGAAATCGGCTTGGGCGAAGCAGATGAAGAACTGGCTGTCGCCGCTGTCGGGATCGGAGGATCGGGCGAGGCCGACGGTGCCGCGCTGGAACGGCGTGTTGGTGAATTCGGCCGGCACGTTCTGGCCGGAGCCGCCGGTGCCGGTGCCGGTGGGATCGCCCATCTGCGCCATGAAGCCGGGAATGACACGGTGGATCGGCGTGTTGTCGTAGAAGCCCTTCTGCACCAGCATCTTGATATGGGCGACGGTCTTAGGCGCCAGGTTCGGCTCGAGCTGGATGACGACGTTACCGTCCTTGAGTTGCAGCACCATCGTGTTGTCGTCCGCGCGCGCCATCTGAGTGGCGGCGCCGATCAGGAGAAGGCTCAGCAGGAAGTTTCGAAGCAGCTTCATGGCAAATACTCCGAGGTTGGAATTTGTTACGCCGGTCCTACCCTCACCCTAACCCTCTCCCCGTTGGGGAGAGGGGACGCCGCTCTGCAGCGGAACCAGCGTGCTCCACTCGTCTCCCTCTCCCCAGCGGGCAGAGGGCCGGGGTGAGGGCATAGAAATTCCGCCGAGCTATCCCATCGCCTTCTTCAGGTTCTCGTCGAGCTTGTCGAGGAACTGGGTGGTGGTTAGCCATTTCTGGTCGGGGCTGATCAGCAGCGCCAGGTCCTTGGTCATATGGCCGGATTCGACCGTGGAGACGCAGATCTTCTCCAAAGTCTCGGCGAAGCGCTGCAGTTCCGGCGTGTTGTCGAACTTGCCGCGATAATAGAGGCCGCGGGTCCAGGCATAGATCGAGGCGATCGGATTGGTCGAGGTCTCCTTGCCCTTCTGGTGCTCGCGGTAATGCCGCGTCACCGTGCCGTGCGCGGCTTCCGCCTCGACGGTCTTGCCGTCCGGCGACAGGAGCACCGAGGTCATGAGGCCGAGCGAGCCGAAGCCCTGCGCCACGGTGTCGGACTGCACGTCGCCGTCATAGTTCTTGCAGGCCCAGACGAAACCGCCGGACCATTTGAGCGCGGCCGCCACCATGTCGTCGATCAGCCGGTGCTCGTAGGTGATCTTCTTCGCCTTGAACTGGTCGGCGAATTCCTTCTCGTAGATCTCCTGGAAGATGTCCTTGAAGCGCCCGTCATAGGCCTTGAGGATCGTGTTCTTGGTCGAGAGATAGAGCGGCCAGCCGAGCTGCAGCGCGTAGTTGAAGGAAGACCGCGCGAAGCCGCGGATCGATTCATCGACGTTGTACATGGTCAGCGCGACGCCGCCGCCGGGGAAGCCGAACACTTCCTTCTCGATCGGCGCCGAGCCGTCGGCCGGGACGAACTTCACCGTCAGCTTGCCCTTGCCGGGCACGACGAAGTCGGTCGCGCGGTACTGGTCGCCGAAGGCATGGCGGCCGATGACGATCGGCTGGGTCCAGTTCGGCACCAGGCGCGGCACGTTCTGGCAGATGATCGGCTGGCGGAACACCGTGCCGTCCAGGATGTTGCGGATCGTGCCGTTGGGCGACTTCCACATCTGCTTCAGGTTGAACTCTTTGACCCGCGCCTCGTCGGGCGTGATGGTCGCGCATTTGACGCCGACGCCGTATTGCTTGATCGCGTTGGCGGCATCGACCGTGATCTGGTCGCCGGTCGCGTCGCGTTTCTCGATGCCGAGGTCGTAGTATTTGAGGTCGATGTCGAGATAGGGAACGATCAGCTTCTGCTTGATGAAGCTCCAGATGATCCGGGTCATCTCGTCGCCGTCCAGCTCCACCAGCGGCGTCTTGACCTTGATCTTCGCCATCTTCCGTTCCTCCGGGTCCTTGTGCGTTCTTGGGGGCGTGTTCAGATTCGTTCGGGATGCTCTTTGACCTTGACGGCGGCGGGCTCGTCCAGCAGGTCGAAGGCCCGCCCGACCGAGTTCACCACCGAGAAGAACTGGCGCGAGGATTCGCGCGCGAAGCCGTTGCCGATCAGGTGATCGACCAGCGCCTGGAAGGGATCCCAATAGCCATCGACGCTGATGATCACCACCGGCTTGGCGTGCAGCGACAGCATCCGCCAGGTGATGATCTCGAAGAGTTCGTCCAGCGTGCCGAAGCCGCCAGGCAAGACCGCGAAGGCGTCGGAGAGGTCGAACATCAGCTTCTTGCGGGTATGCATGCTGTCGACCACCTTGAGCTCGGTGATCCCGGAATGGCCGACTTCGCTCGATTGCAGGTGCTCGGGGATGACGCCGATCACCTCGCCGCCGTTCTTCATCACGGCGTCGGCGCATTCGCCCATCATGCCGATGCGCGCGCCGCCATAGACCAGGCGGATGCCGCGCTCGGCCATGGCCTCGCCCAGCTCGCGGGCGGCGGCGACGTAACGCGGCGAAGCGCCGCGCGCCGAGCCGCAGTAGACACACAAAGATTTAACCAAAGGCATGCAATGGGGACGCTCTAAAGACGCTCGATCTCAGGATTCCGGCGCAACCCGGCCGATCTTGCTCGCGAAGAGTGGCCGATCCGCGGAGATGGGAGGGAAGTCTCGGCTTTCCAATCGGGCTGTTTTGGGGCCTATTCCGCACCGCGTCAACCCGGTAATCCGCCGTGCGCGGGCGTGAAACTTCCGGTGCCGGAAGGACGCCGAGGGCCGCGGAAATCGGGGCCAGATTGCACCCCGGTGGTATCGGGACTAACGTGTGACCGAACTGTAACGAGACGAATCGGACGCTTTCTATGAATCGCCTGGCCTTGACCGCAACCATCGGCGCCGTTCTGGTCGCGGCCATCCTCGGGCTGATCTACGCGATTTCGAAACAGGACGTGGACGATACGCCCGAGCCCACGACTCAGTCGCAGCCGGCGAACCCGCCGGCCACATCCTCTGCCGCGCCGGCGCCCGCACAGAACACCGCCCAGACCCAACCGTCTGCGCCAGCGCAACCGGCGCAGCAGCAACCAGCGCCTACGCAGCAGAGCCAGGCGCAGCCGGCACCGGCGACGCAGCCCGCACAGACGCAGCCTGCACAGGCGCAAACCGCGCAGACCCAGAGCGCACCATCTCAGGGCACGAATGCGCAGCCACCGGCCGCGCCGGCCCAGACGCAATCGCAGGCCACGGCGGCGCCGACCGCCAATGCGCAATCGACTCAACCGGCGTCGAGCGCTCCGTCGAGCAGTACGAGCGCGCCGACGCAGCCGACCAATACCCAGGTCGCTTCCGCCGCGCCGACGCAGCCGCCGGCTCCTGCACCGGCGCCCCTGCCGAAGCCGAGCTTCGACGTGGTGCGGGTCAATCCGAACGGCGACGCCGTGGTCGCCGGCCGCGCCGCGCCGGGGGCGAAGATCACATTGCTCGACGGCGGCCAGCCGGTCGGCTCGGCGGAAGCCGACGATCGCGGCGAATGGGTGCTGCTGCCGGATTCCGCGGTCGATCCCGGTCAGCATAAATTCTCGCTGAAGGCGAACAACGAGGACGGCACCAGTTCCGAATCCGACAAGGAAGTCATCGTCGTCGTGCCGAAGCCCGCCGAGGACATCGCCGGCCAACCGGTGACCAAGCCGTCGGGCGCGCTGGCGCTGGAAGTGCCGAAGCAGGGCGAGGGCCCGACCCAGCTCCTGAACGCGCCGGACTCGTCGGCACCCACTCCGCCCGCGCCGCAGCCGGCCAGCACGACCTCCGAGGCGGCGCCCACGCCGCCGCCACCGCCGCCCCTGAGCCTGGACACGATCGACTACACCCAGGACGGGCGCGCGATGCTGAGCGGCCATACGCTCCCCGGCAGCGATCTCATCATCTATCTCGACAATGCCTCGCTGGGTGCGGCGAAGGCGGATCAGAATGGCCGCTGGACCTTCGTTCCGGACAGCAAGGCGCCGAGCGGCGATCACGAGGTCCGGGTCGATATGGTCGATGGCGCGGGCAAGGTCCAGGCGCGGGTGAAGGTGCCGTTCGCCCAGCCGGATTTCAGCCAGGTGAAGCTGACCGACGACACCGTGATCGTGCAGCCCGGCAACAGCTTGTGGCGCATCGCGCGCAAGACCTACGGCCACGGCATCCAGTACACGGTGATCTACGAGGCCAACAAGGACCGGATCGGCGATCCGAACCTGATCTATCCCGGCCAGATCTTCACCTTGCCGAAGGATAAGAGCAGCGGCGGGTGACGTTCATTCTGTCCTGAGGCGTCTCAGGCAGCGTCTTTAAGCTGCTTCAGAAGATCAGAGAGACACGGATCTCAATGCGTCCAGGGCGGGCGCTTGGGCAGGATGTCGGAGAGCATCTGCAAATAGGGCTTGGCCGTCAGCATCAGGCGCACGCTGGCGGAGATGGCGTCATTCCGGGTCCAGCCGTCCTTCAGCATCGCCTTGCCGATGCAGTAGATCCAGCGGTGCTGGCTGATCACCAGCCGTGCGCCGTCCATCAGATGCGAGGCGTCGATCACCGCGAAGGCGGCGCTGCGGATGCCGCCGCCTTCGGCGGAATAAGGGAGCGGGCCAATCTCGGCCGACAATTGCAGCACCATGCCGGCGGCGGTCGGCCGGGTATTGGCTTCGAAGCGGCGGCCCATGAAGAGGAAGCCGAACTCGATCTGGCCGCCGGGCTTGCCGATCTCCAGCGAGCCGTCGGCCTTGACCCTCAATCTCGGCTCGTCCGGCGGAATGCTCTGCGCATGGAGCAGTGGGATGGGTTTGAGGTTCACGGCGCCACGGTCCTGGGAATCAATGCGCAGATCCTAGCCCAGGCCCGATTAACGAGTTGTAAAGCGCATCTGCGGTCAAAAAGCATTGTCATTACAACGGTGTTGCCGGGGATGACCGGCAACGCCATTTATGGCATGCACAGGCCGGAAAATACGGCCGTCCTTTGAGGTTCCATTCGTGTTCGAGACCGTGCTGACCCCCATCCACCGTGCCGGCTGGCCGCTGATCGCCGCCTTCGTCGCCGGCACCATCCTGCTCTGGTGGCTCTGGATGCCCTTGGGCCTGGTCGGCGTGGTGCTGACCGCCTGGTGCGTCTATTTCTTCCGCGATCCCGCCCGGGTGACCCCCAGCCGCGCCGGCCTGGTGATCAGCCCGGCCGACGGCGTGGTGCAGATGATCCAGCCGGCCGTGCCGCCGGCCGAGCTCGGCCTGGCGCCGCGCCCGCTGATGCGGATCTCGGTCTTCATGAATGTATTCAACGTGCATGTGAACCGGATTCCGGTGGATGCCGAGGTGGTCGCCGTGGCGCATCGTGCGGGCCGTTTCTTCAATGCCGCCCTCGACAAGGCGAGCGAGGAGAACGAGCGCCAGTCGATCCACCTGCGCCTGGGCGACGGCCGCGAGATCGGGCTGGTCCAGATCGCCGGCCTGGTCGCCCGGCGGATCCGCTGCGACCTGACGGCCGGAAGGCGGGTGCGGGCCGGGGAGCGATTCGGTATCATCCGGTTCGGCAGCCGGGTCGATGTCTATCTGCCGGACGGGGTCCAGCCGCTGGTCGCGGTGGGCCAGACCACCATCGCCGGCGAGACC
>DASZYM010000122.1:0-15166 GCA_035545355.1 Dongiaceae bacterium | reverse complement strand
GCTGTCGAACCTGCACTCGGTGATCACCAGGATCTGCCGGCCGATCTCGACGCTGGAGAGATCGAGCAGGTCGTTGACCAGCTTCAGCAGATGTTCGCCGGAGTTCCGGATGTCGCCGACATATTCCTGCTGGCGGACCGGCAGCTCGCCGAGATAGCCGCGCGCCAGCACGTCGGCAAAGCCGATGATCGCGTTCAGCGGCGTGCGCAGCTCGTGGCTCATGCTGGCGAGGAAGGCGCTCTTGGCGCGGCTCGCTGCCTCGGCGGTCTCGCGCTGCGCCGTCAGCTCGGCCTCGATATGCTTGAGGCGCGTGATATCGACCCCGCAGGTGATGATGCCGCGGACCCGCCCGTCGGCCTCGCGGAACGGCGTCTTCAGCGAGAGGATGATCGCCGGCTTGCCGTCCGGTCCGGTGCGCGCCTGCTCGAACTGCCGGGGCTCGCCGGTTGTCAGCACCGCGCGGTCGGTCGCCTCGACGATCGCCGCAGCCTCGCCGTCGATCACCTCGGAGAGGCGCCGGCCGATCACCAGCTCGCCCCCATTGTTGACGGCATCGCCCAGGGCGGCGCGGCGCGAGCGGTTGACATAGCGATAGCGCAGGTCGGTGTCCTTGAAGGTGATGCTGACCGGCATGGCGTCGATCAGCGTCTCCAGGAACTGCCGCATCTCGTGTTCCTGCAGCCGCCTGCCATGCTCCTCGACCTGGCGGCGGAACACGATCAGCGCCCGCGCCATCTCGCCGATCTCGTCGTCGCGCGCCGCATCCTTCTCGAAATCGTCCCCGGCCTCGAAATCGGTGTCGGATTCCTGCAACCGCGCCATCTGCCCGGTGATGCGGCGGATCGGCGCGCTCACCCGCTGATGGACGACGGCGATGCCGAGGACCGTCAGCGACAGGATCAGCAGCAGCATCGCCCCGGTGATCGCCACGCGCATCCGCGCCTCGCGCTCGAAGCTCTGAGCCCGCGCGACGATCTCGCCCATCGACACGCTCAGCACGTTGTTGAGCGGCTCCAGCAGGCCGGTGTCCAGGCGCTGCAGGTCGGATACCGGAACGTCGGTCGGGCGCCCGGATTGCAGGATCGCGATGATCGCGGCCTGCCGCGCCGCATCCGGCCCGGCCAGCGCGAGCTTGGCGTCGCCGATCGCCTTCTGCAGCGGGCCCGGGATATCCGGCCCGGCGGCGACGTCCAGCACCGATTCCCAGGCGAGATCGGCACGGCCGCGATCTTCTGCGGCGGCGATCGCGTCCTCGGCGCGCCAGGGCAGGGCGAAGGCGTCGGCGCTCTCCATCCTGAGCGTGATCAGGCTGGTATAGTTGCGCGCCGTCGCGGCCTGCCGGTTCAGGAAGATCAGCCGGTCGATCTCCGGATCGAACAAGGCGGTCGCCTGCTCGGCCGCATCGGCGGCGGCGGTGATGGCGAGCACGTAATCGGCGGAGACGCCGCGGTATTCGAGCAGCAGATCGGGTGCGCGCTGCGTGCGGGGCAGCGCCATCGCCGCATCGATCCGCGGCCGGATCGCCTTCATCCGGTCATGCGTCTCGCTCAGCTTCTTCGCGAGCGCGGCGGCATCGGGCAGCGGCGCGGCACGCAAGGCGGCGATGCTCTCGACCGTCGTCGCATCGGCGATCGGCCGCTGGATCGCGAGACGCTGCCACGATGTGTCGTCGGCCGGGTCCGCGGCCATGGTCGCGACCACCACCGTGCCGCGCTCGATCCGGCTGGAGATGAGGGCAGGCAGCAGCGACTGGCTGAGCTGCGCCAGGGTGGCGACGTCCTGCGCCCGGGCGCTGCGCTGGGCCTCCCCGATCGTCTTCTCGCCGGCGACCGCCAGCAGGGCCGCGCCCATCACCGCGATGACCAGGGTCAGGAAGGTGCGGATCGACATCGCGCGGAAGATGCTGCGCGCCCGGTGCGGAAACGCCGGTGCAGCCGTCGATACGACGCTCCGCGTCGTCGCAGCCGCACCGACCACCGGTTGTACCTTGGCATCCATCGGATGCGACATCCTCCCAGCCGTCCCGCCCGATCCGGGAACCGATGCCCAGGATGGTATACCGGCCTTAATTCTTGTTGAATATCTACCTAGGCGCGTCCGGGAGGCGTGGCACGCCGAATTGATCGGGATCGGGCTCCGAGGGCAGGCACCGAGGGCAGGTGCCGAGGTCAGGCGCCGCGAGGCGCTTCGGCCGGATGTGTGGGGCGGCCGGAAACCCGTCAACGCCGTCCCGGCCGGGCGAGGCGGCGGCCTATTCCGGGATCGGCACCGCGGCGGCCAGGGTCTTGCGCCGGTCCAGCAGGACGATCGCGAGGCCGCTCGCCACGATCGCCGCGATGCCGGCCAGCGCCAGCGGATTGGGGATCTCGCGGAACACGATGATGCCCGACAGCACCGCCCAGACGGCGAAGCTGTAGAAGAACGGCGCGATCACCCCTGGCGCGCCGAACCGGTAGGCCAGGAAGATGCCGAAATGCCCGGCGGTCACGAAGAAGCCGGCGCCGAGCAGATAGAGCGCATGCCTGCCGCTCGGCATGACGACGTCTTCGGTGAGCAGCATCGCGACGCCGGAGGCCACCATCACGATGACCACGATGGCGAAGGTCACGGCCAAGGCCGGGATCGCCGCCGGCACGCTGCGGCTGGTGATGTCGCGCAGCGCGGTGCCGATCGCGCAGGCGAAGGCGAGCAGGGCAGTCGCCGAGAACCCGCCGGCATTGGGCTGCGCCACCAGCAGCGCGCCGACGAAGCCGACGACGATCAGGCCGATCCGCATCGGTCCGATCCGCTCGCGGAAGATCGTCGCCGCCAGCAGGATGAGGAAGAGCGGCGCCGTCTGCACGATGGCGATCACATCGGCGATCGGCATGCCGGCCAGCGCCACGATGTAGCAGAGCACCGCCGCGGTCTCGAAGCTCGCGCGCAGGACCGAGGTCCAGACGAACCCGCGCAAGGCGACCCGTCCTTGCCCCAGCGCCAGCAGCAGCCCGCCGCAGCACAGGGTGGCGAACACGCCGCGCAGGAACAGCACCTCGAACGGCGGCAGCGCCGCGGTGGTGAGCTTCATGAACGTGTCGCAGACGACGAACGACCCGGTCGCCAGCACGATCGCCACGATCCCCCGCGCATTCGACGATGCCGAATTCATGATTCCCCCGTCCCGACCCCGGCGCGAACCGTAGCGGAGCGCGGCACATTTGTCATGGGAGGCGGCCGCGGGAGGATGAAATGCGTGATGACTCGCACTTCGAGGCACCGAGCGTTTGTGCCCGCCCCAAGTTGGCGCGGTATGGTGGAGTTGATGGTCCCGCACCGCCGCCGCGGGCCGGCAACCCTCCGCGCTCACTCCTCCATCCGCCTGAGCTTCTCGACCCGCCGCCGGACATCGACATCGGTCGAGAATTCGGCCGCGAGATAGGCGGTGATGAGATCCTTGGCCAGCCACGGCCCGACGATCTGCGCGCCGATGCACATCACGTTCACATCGTCATGCTCGACGCTCTGATGCGCGGAATGCACGTCATGGCAGACCGCAGCGCGAATGCCCTTCACCTTGTTGGCGGCAATCGCCGCTCCGACGCCGGTCCCGCAAACCATGATCCCGCGCTCGGCCGCGCCGGAATTCACCTTGTCGCACAGCGCACCCGCGATATCCGGAAAATCCACCGGCCGATCATCGTAGGCACCGACGTCGACGACCTGATGCCCCAGCGCGCGAATATGCTCCATGACCCGCTCTTTCAGCGGCCATCCCGCGTGATCCGATCCAATGACGATGCGCATGGGTGCTCCAAGAGGCTATTCGACTCTAGAGTGGGGTTGATGGGTCCGCTACTCTACCCTCAAAGCCGAAGGTTCGGCGCCGTTGACCCGCGTCGGCGCGCACCATTTCATGCTATAATGCCTATTCCCGTTTCGCCTCCGCGACGATCCAGTCGCGGAACACTTTGATCTCCGGGCGCTGGTCGGCGCCGTAGGGATAGACCAGGAAATAGCCGAAGCCGGTCTTCAGCCGCCGCGCGAAGGGGGCGACCAGGCGCTTTTCCTTGATGTGGTCGGCCACCAGCGAGGCCTGGCCGAGCGCCACGCCCTGGCCGTCGAGCGCCGCGCGGAGCAGCAGGCCGCTGTCGCGGATCACCGTGCCGCGGCGCTCCACGTCCACCAGTTCGTCGTCGTAGAGCACGCCCGCCGCTTCCAGCCATTCCGCCCAATCGGGCCAGGGCGTCGTCGCCCGCCAGTCGAGATGCAGCAGATGATGATCCTTCAATTCCTCCGGCGACTTCAGCGGATTGAGCGCCAGATAGCCCGGCGAGCAGACCGGGAAGATCTCGTCGTCGAACAGGTTGATCGCCTCCAGTCCCGGATAGCGGCCCTGGCCGAAGCGGATGCCGAGATCGGCCTCGCCGCGGGCGATATCGACCATCTGCTTCGCCGGATCGAGCAGCACGTCCAGCGCGCCGCTGAGCGCGCGGTATTGCGGCAGCCGCCGGATCAGCCAGTTCGCGGCGAAAGCCGGCTCGACGGTCAGGCGCAGGCGCCGCGGCCGAGCGCGGGTGCGCATCCGCTCTACACCCTGCTGCAGCATCCGCAGACCTGCCGAGAGCTGGTCGCGGCCGCGCAAGCCCTGCTCGGTCAGCGAGATCGCCGGGCCGCGGCGGTCGATCAGCTTCACGCCCAGATCGGCTTCGAGCGCCTTCACCTGCTGGCTGACCGCACCCGGCGTCACATGCAACTCCATCGCGGCGAGCTGGATGCTTCTCAGGCGCGCCACGGATTCGAAGGCCCGCAGCGTGCCGAGCGGCGGCATGCGCATCGGATGCGCCGCGACCGCCTTATGGGCCGGCGCCTGTTTGGCCGGTTCCGGTTTCGCGGCAGGCTTGGCTGCAGCCGCCTTGGGCGCAGCCGGACGAGACGGGCTTTTTGCCATGACAGGACCTTGTCCTCGAAATTTCGATATTTAGGAAAACTAAATATGGCTCGGCGGACTTCTGGCGTGAATCTCGACCAGAACCCGCCAAATATGCAGCTTATGGACGCCAGGGCAAGGTTTCTGCCGGCGGCGTCATATTTAGCTGGAGGCCAAGATGCAAACGATTCTCACCGGTTTTGCCGCCCGTTCCCTGACCCGCGAGCTGGCCGATCGCGACGCCCATCAGCTCCGCGACATCGGCCTGGTCCGGGCCGCCGACGGCTCGCTGCGCCTGCTGAACGATCCTTCGGTCGAGGCCGTTCCGCCTGCGCGGCGGGCAAGGCAGGCCCACTCCTGGGGCCGCTGGATCGCCGGTTTCTTTCATCCGTCGCAGCGGTTGAAAACCGCCCTCTGAGAGCCTCGAAATCGGCGGGAATCCGGGGCAATTTCGCCCCGGATTCAGCCCCTCGAATCAGCCGCGAAAACGTTGTCCGCAGAGGCCGAATCTGGTACATTTTTCATACCGATTCCCACTCCTGCGAAACACCCCACAAGTAGCTGATTTTAAAGGCGTATCCCGCAAGTGTCTGACGTGCCTACAACGCCCCCGGGGACACCCCCCGAGACGGGCTCCGGAACCCCTCCAAACCAGCCCCCCGCGAACCCGCCCGCTGGCGCCTCCGGAACCCCGCCTTCCGACATCACGCCGATCACGATCGAAGAGGAGATGAAGCGCTCCTACCTCGATTACGCGATGAGCGTGATCGTGGCCCGGGCGCTGCCCGATGTGCGGGACGGTCTGAAGCCGGTCCACCGCCGCATCCTCTACGGCATGCGCGAGAGCGGCTTCCATTCCAACAGCGGCTACAAGAAGTCGGCGCGCGCGGTCGGCGACATCATGGGTAAGTACCATCCCCATGGCGACGCCGCGATCTACGACGCGCTGGTGCGCATGGCGCAGGATTTCTCGCTGCGGGTGACCCTGGTCGACGGCCAGGGCAATTTCGGCTCCATGGACGGCGATCCGGCGGCGGCGATGCGCTACACCGAGAGCCGTCTCACCAAGGCCGCCGAGAGCCTGCTCGACGACATCGACAAGGAGACCGTCGACTTCCAGCCGAACTATGACGGCCAGGAGCTGGAGCCCTCGGTCCTGCCGGCGCGCTTCCCGCATCTCCTGGTCAACGGCGCCGGCGGCATCGCCGTCGGCATGGCGACCAACATTCCGACCCACAACCTGGGCGAGGTGATCGACGCCTGCGTCGCTCTGGTCGACAACCCGGATCTCAACATCGAGAACCTGATGCAGTACGTCCCGGGACCGGACTTCCCGACCGGCGGCATCATCCTCGGCCGCACCGGAATCCGCAGCGCCTATCACACCGGGCGGGGCTCGATCGTCATGCGCGGCCGCGCGACGGTCGAGGAGATCCGCAAGGACCGCGAGGCCATCATCATCACCGAGGTCCCGTACCAGGTGAACAAGGCCCGTATGATCGAGCGTATGGCGGAATGCGTGCGCGAGAAGATCATCGAGGGCATCGCCGATCTCCGCGACGAGAGCGACCGCGACGGCGTCCGCGTCGTCGTCGAGCTGAAGCGCGATGCGATGGGCGACGTGGTGCTGAACCAGCTCTACCGTTTCACGCCGCTGCAATCCTCGTTCGGCGTCAACATGCTGGCGCTCAATGGCGGCCGGCCCCAGGTCATGGATCTGCGCGACGTGCTGGTGGCCTTCATCGCCTTCCGCGAGGAGGTGATCACTCGGCGCGCCGTCTTCCAGCTCAGGGAGGCGCGGACCAGGGCGCATAACCTGCTCGGCCTCGCCATCGCCGTCGCCAATATCGATCCGGTGATCGAGCTCATCCGCCGCGCGCCCAATCCACAGGCCGCCAAGGAAGAGCTGATGTCGCGGGAATGGCCGGCGGAGAACGTCGTGCCGCTCATCCGCCTGATCGACGACCCGGATTATCCGGACCATGCCGGCGTCACCTACAAGCTTTCGGAGGCACAGGCCCGCGCGATCCTGGAACTGCGCCTGCAGCGCCTGACCGGGCTCGAGCGCGAGAAGATCGCCGACGATCTCGCCGAGCTCGCTGCGCAGATCACCGACCTCCTGGAGACCCTGGACAGCCGCGACAAGCGCAAGCGGATCCTCAAGGACGAGTTGCTGGAGATCAAGTCGCAGTTCGACACGCCGCGTCGCACCACGATCCAGGAGCTGGAGTTCGAGGAGGACGTCGAGGACCTGATCCAGCGCGAGGACATGGTCGTCACCGTCACCCATGGCGGCTACATCAAGCGCGTGCCGCTGTCGGCCTATCGCGCCCAGCGCCGCGGCGGCAAGGGCCGCTCCGGCATGGCCACGCGGGAAGAGGATTTCGTCTCCAAGGTCTTCGTCGCCAACACCCATGTGCCGATGCTGTTCTTCTCCAGCCGCGGCATGGTCTACAAGTCCAAGGTCTGGCGACTGCCGCTCGGCAATCCGCAGGCCCGCGGCAAGGCGCTGATCAACCTGCTGCCGCTGGACGAGGGCGAGACCATCTCGACCATCATGCCGCTGCCGGAGGATGAGAGCACCTGGAGCCAGAGCAACGTGATGTTCGCCACGTCGAGCGGCGACGTGCGGCGCAACGAGCTCTCGGACTTCGTCGATGTGAAGGCCAACGGCAAGATCGCCATGAAGCTCGCCGAGGGCGAGCGCCTGATCGGCGTCGCGGTCTGCACCGATGCGAACGACATCCTGCTGGCGGCCAAGAGCGGCAAAGCGATCCGCTTCCCGGTCTCCGATGTGCGCGTCTTCACCGGCCGCACCTCGACCGGCGTGCGCGGCATCAAGCTCGACGAGAACGACGAGGTCGTCTCGATGTCGGTGCTCCACCACATCGACGTCGAGACCGAGGAGCGCGACGCCTATCTGCGCTACGCCGCGGCCAAGCGCCGCTCGATCGGCGAAGAGACCGAGCCCGAGGAAGGCAATGGCGAGATGGCGCCGGAATCCGACGTCGCGCTCTCGATCGAGCGGATCGCCGAGCTCGAAGCGGCGGAGGAGTTCATCCTGACCGTGACCGCAAAGGGCTATGGCAAGCGCAGCTCGTCCTACGAATACCGCACCGCGGGCCGCGGCGGGCAGGGCATCGCCAATATCGAGGTCGGTGCCCGCAACGGCACCGTCGCCGCGTCCTTCCCGGTCGAGGACACCGACCAGATCATGCTGGTGACCGATGCCGGCAAGCTGATCCGCACCTCGGTGCACGATATCCGCATCGCCCGCCGCCAGACGCAGGGTGTCACCATCTTCAAGGTCGCCGACGACGAGCAGGTGGTGGCGGTCGCGCATCTGCCGGACATGGCGGAGGAGGGTGAGGGGAACGGCGCCAATGGTGACAACGGGGGCGACGGCGAAAACGGAAGTGACGCCGGCGAGGGGGAGAACGGTGGCGGCAAATAACCAGCGGATCGGGGTCTATCCGGGCACCTTCGATCCCATCACCAACGGCCATCTCGACATCATTCGTCGGGCCAGCCGTTTCGTCGATCGCCTGATTGTCGCGGTCTCGACCAATGCCGGGAAGGGCCCGCTCTTCTCGATCGACGAGCGCGTGGCATTGGTGCGCGACGAGCTGAAGGATCCGGGCAACAACTTGAACGGCGGCAATGTCGAAGTGGTGCCCTTCGACAACCTGCTGATCCAGTTCGCGGCCAGCGTGAAGGCGACCTTCATCATCCGCGGCCTGCGCGCCGTCTCGGATTTCGAATACGAGTTCCAGATGGCCGGCATGAACGCCAAGCTCGATCCCGCGATCGAGACCGTGTTCCTGATGGCCTCGGAACGCCACCAGTTCATCTCTTCCCGCTTCGTGAAGGAGATCGGCAAGCTCGGCGGCGAGATCGGCCAGTTCGTCTCGCCCCGCGTCGTCGAGCGCCTGAAGAAGAAGTTCGCGGAAGGCTGAGAGAGCAGAGCGGACGGCGAGGGTCGATCTCCCATCAACCCCACCGTACCGCCCCAACTTGGGGCGGGGCAGTAGCAGCGAGTTCAGCGCGGCGCTATTCGTCACGCACGACGGAAGATCACCTCGAAGGCTCTCGCCTTCTTCTCGCCCCAAGTTGGGGCGAGTGAGAGTGGGGTTGATGGTTCCGCTACGCCGCTTGAAGACGCTCTGAGACTACGTCTCGATCGCGATGCGGTGCATCTCGCGGCGCTGGCCGTGATAGTCGTTGATCGGCAGGTGCTGGGTGCTGCGGTTGTCCCAGAAGGTGAGGGTGCCGGGCTTCCAGTTCACCCGGCAGCAGAACTCCGCCTTGGTCGCGTGGGCGCAGAGATAGTCGATGAGCGGCTTGCTCTCTTCGTCGGTCATGCCCTTGATCCGGGCGGTGTAGGTCGTGTTGACGTAGAGCAGCTTCTTGCCGGTTTCGGGATGCACCTTGATGACCGGATGCTCGCCGCTCTTCTTCACCAGGCGCATCGGCTCGATGCGCTCATGGGTGACGGGATCGACTTCCGGCACCTCGGTCTCGTGGATCGCGGTCAGCGGCTCCAGCATGGCCTTCATCGTGTCCGAGAGGGCCTCATAAGCGGCGTAGGCATTGGCGAAGAGCGTGTCGCCGCCTTTCGTCGGCACGTCGATGGCATAGAGCGCCGAGCCGAGCAGCGGCTTCTCGAGGAAGGTGACGTCGGAATGCCAGCGCTCGCCGAAGACGCGGCGGTCCTCTTTCTCCTTCACCACGCGGAGGACCTCGGGCTCGCCCGGCAGCGACTTGGCGTAGATGAAAGGGTGGATGTGCAGCTTGCCGAATTTCCGGGCGAAGGCCTTGTGCTGCTCGATGGTCAGCTTCTGGTCGCGGAACACCAGGACCTGATGTTCCCAGAGCGCGCCGCGGATCGTCTCGGCCATGTTGTCGCCGAGCGGCTGCGAGAGATCCGCGCCGAAGACTTCCGCGCCGAGCGCGCCGATCAAGGGTCTGAGTTCCATGTCTTGTCTCGTCATATCCATTCTCGTCGTCACTCTATCACGTCGGCGGCCGCTGCCGCGGCACGATCAATGCGTCGACCGCGACGCAGCCATGCCCCTCGGGCAAGACCATGATCGGGTTGAGATCGACCTCCGCCAGGTCGTCGCCCGCCTGCGCCGCGAAGTCGTCGAGGGCCTCCAGCACGGCGATGAGACCGCCGGTATCGCCGGCGGGACGTCCCCTGATCGATTTTAGGACCTCGGCGCCGCGGGTCTCGGCGATCATCGCGGCTGCGTCACCTTCGCGCAGGGGCAGCAGGCGCAGGGCGAAGTCCTTGGTCACCTCGATGTTGACGCCGCCCATGCCGACCGCGAGGACCAGGCCGAAATCCGGATCGCGGGAGATGCCGGCGAAGACCTCGACGCCGCCGCCGATCTGCCGCTGCACCAGAAAGCCTTCGACCGCCACGCCCGGGAGATGCGCGGCAACGCGCTCCTGCAGGAGCCGCCATTTCGCTTCCAGCTCGGCCTCGTTGCGGATGTTGACCGCCACGAGGCCATGCTCGGATTTATGCGGCACGGCATCGGCGGCGATCTTCAGCACCACAGGATAGCCGATCTCGTTGGCCGCGATGCAGGCCTCGGCGACATCCTGCACCAGCCGCTCGCGGGCGACCGAAACGCCGAAGCGGGCCAGGACCTGCTTGGCGTCGTATTCGTTGATGGTCTTGCGTCCGCCGCGCAGGATCGCGGGATCGAAATCGACCGCCCGCTTGCGTCGCGCCGGCGGAAGCGGCGTGGCGAAGCGGCCGAGGCGGTCGATCGCGCCCAGGCCCTGCCGTGCGCCGCCGATCTGCGCGATGCCGTGCTCGGCCAGGAACGCGACCTGGATCATGTTCATGACGCCGGGCCGCATGTTCATGAAGTAATGCGGCTTGCCGCTCTGCGCCGCGGATTCCGCCACCAGCTTGGCCTCGTCGAGCAGGCGCTCGGTGCCGATCATCGGCTGGTTGTCGCTATTGTCCTGGCACAGCACGACTGCGTCATGCCCGGCGCTCTCGCGCAAGGTCGTGAGGGCGAGCGGCGTGTTGACCTTCCAATTGCCGTTGCCCCAGCAATCGAGCGGATTGCCGTCGCCGGTCAGCGTGCCGATGGTCGCCGTCACCGTGCCGCGGTCGGCGGCGGAGAGGGGCGGAAGGTCGATGCCGTTGGCGCCGGCCACGTCGAGGATGAGCTCGGCCTGGCCGCCCGAGCCGGTGACGACGCCGATCCGCCGGCCGCGCGGCCAGTGCTTGCCCTGGCAGACCGCGAGCACTTCGCTGAGCTCGTCCATGTCCGCGACCTCGATCGCGCGATGCGCGCGCAGCATGGCGGAGAACACGCGCGACTGGCCGGCGAGGCCGCCGGTATGGCTGGTGATCGCCCGCTCGGCGCGCGCGCTGCGTCCGACCTTCAGCACGACCACCGGCTTGCCGCGATCCGCGGCGCGATCGAGGGCGGCGACATAGCGCTCGGCGTTGCGGACGGTCTCGGTGAAGGTGGCGATGACCTTGGTCGCCGGATCGTCCACCAGATAATCGATAAATGCGGCGGTATCGACCACCGCCTCGTTTCCGATCGAGGCCACGAGACTGAAACCGAAGCGACGCACGTCGCTCATCATCCCGTTCCCAATCGAGCCGCTTTGCGTCACCAGCGCGACATTGCCGGCAAGCCCCTTGGGATCGCGCACCTCGTAGATATAGGTCGTGCTGCGCGCCTGCGGATTGAGCACGCCCATGCAGTTCGGGCCGCAGAGCGCGATACCGGTCTCATGGCAGAGTTCCGAAATCCTCTTTTGGATGGCGCGACCGTCCTCACCGCGTTCCGCGAAGCCGCCGCCATAGATGGTCGCGGCGCCGGCGCCGCGCGCGGCCAGCGAGCGCAGATGATCGATAATGTTCTCCGCGCCGACGCAGATCGCCACCACGTCCGGCGCCTCCGGCAGCGCGTCGAGCGAAGGATAACAGGAGTATGCACCGATCTGCGGGTATTTCGGGTTGATCGGATAGACCGCGCCCGGGAATCCGAGCCGCTCCAAGGAGACGAGCAGCGTGCGGCCGATCGACGGCCGCTCCGACGCGCCGAGGATCGCGATCGAGCGCGGGTTGACCAGCTTCGCGATGTCTATCTTCGCCGGAGCGATCACGGATGCTTGGAGTTTTCTCGTGCGCCACGCCGCACAGGTTTTTGACGCGCCTTCGAGGCTTGGATAAAATATACGTCGAGTGACGATAAGACAAGCAGACCGCATCCAGCAATCGGTCGGCAATCGGGGAGGAAGCAGGGATCGTGAGTTATGAGAACATCCTCTACGCCGTGGAGGATCGCGTGGCGACGATCACCTTCAACCGCCCGAAGCAGCACAACGCGTTCAGCGGCGGCTTGATCGACGACATCGTCGGCGCGATCGCCGAAGCCGATCGCGATCCCGAGGTGCGGGTGATCGTGATCACCGGCGCCGGCGGCGCCGCCTTCTCCGCCGGCTATGACATGAAGGAATCCGCGGCCCAGCAGGATCATTCGCTCGCGGCCGAGCGCGAACGCACCCAGGCGGACCTGCGCTTCGTGCTGGCGCCCTGGGATTGCAGCAAGCCGGTGATCGCGATGATCGACGGCTATTGCTTCGCCGGCGCGCTGGAATTCGCGATGTTCTGCGACGTGCGTTATTGCTCCGATGCTTCGACCTTCGGCAGCCTGGAAGCGCGGTTTGCCAGCGCGGTGACGCCCATCATGCCCTGGCTGGTCGGCCAGCGCGCGCGGGTTCTGGTCTATACCGGCGATCGTTTCGATTCCGCCGAAGCCTATCGGCTGGGCGTGGTGGACAAGGTCTTCCCGAAGGCGGCGCTGCAGGCCGAAGTGACCAAGATCGCCAAGCGCATGTCGCGGGTCGCGCTCGATTTCCTGAAGCTGAACAAGCGCGCGATCAACCACACCTTCGAGGCGATGGCGTTCCGCAACTCGCTGCAGCACGGGGCGGAGCTCGCCGCGGTGATGCTGGCGCAGGGCTCGCCGGAGGGGAACACGTTCAACGCCATCCGCAAGAAGGACGGCCTGGCCGCGGCCTTGCGCTGGCGCGACGAGCAGTTCGCGCCCTTCGAATAGATCCACGGGCTGCGCCGCGCGTTGCACGACCCGCGCGGTGCGGCAAAGACCTCAAGAACGGTCGTCATATCTGGGAGAACAACCATGTCTTTCTTCTCTAGAGTTGGCTTGGCGACGCTCGGTGCGGCGGCCGCCCTGGCCATGTCCGGCGCCGCCTATGCCGCCGACATGATCGGCAATTGCGAGATGACCGGGACAAAGGGCTCGATGCCGGTGACCCCGGCCATCCCCGGACAGGTGACGGTCCAGGTCGCCCTGCCGGCGCCCGGCTGGTACAACGGCGATACGCCGGACACGATCCGGGACGGCTATGAATATTGCATGGCGGCGATCATGGCCTATCGCGCCGGCATCGATAAGCTGGTGGTGCAGAACGTCACCTGGGATTCGCTGATCGCCGGGCAGACGCATGATTTCGACTTCGCGCTCTCCGAGGCCTCGATCACCGAGCCGCGCAAGAAGGTCGTCGATTTCTCGGTTCCGTATTTCAGCTCGGATATCGGCGTACTGGTGAAGAAGGGAACGGCGATCGACGGCGACAGCATCAAGGGCATGCGGATCGGCGTGCATCAGGGGACGACCGGCGCGGACTTCGCCACCGGCACGCTGAAGCCGAAAGAGGTGAAGACCTATCCCGACGTGCCGGGCATGTTCACCGCGCTGCAGGCCGGGCAGATCGACGTGGCGCTGACCGACACCGCCTATGTGCTCGGCCAGGCGGCGCAGTCCCATGGCATGCAGGAAGTGGTCGGGCAGTACTCGACCGGCGAGAACTACGGCGCGGTCTATCCGAAGGGCGGGGCCAACAACGCCGCCTGGGACAAGATCATCCAGTCGATGATCGATGACGGCACTCTGAAGCAGCTCGCCAGCAAGTATCTGGCGGCGGTCTGGGGCGCCGATCCGACCAAGATCCCGTACTGGAAGCCGTAAGGCCGCAATGGTGCTGCAAGGCGGGGATCCGGCGGACGCCGGATCGGACCGAAGCTTCCATTTCGGTAGACCGCCAAAGGATGCGATGCCTCTGGCGCTCGCCGCATTCGCGGTGAGCGCCGCAATCCTTCTTTTCGCCTGGTTCACCCTGACGCGGCTCGATCTGGCGCTGACCACGCTGGAGGCGAACGGGACGGGCGCGCGGATCATCCTGATCGCGATCGGGCTATGCCTGCTCTATCCGTTGCGCTTCACGCTGCGCAGTTTCGGCGCGCTGCGCCGATCGCGGCGCGCGCTGCGCGGGATGAATGTCATCGAGGCGCGGGTCGGCGCCGCGGCGGCGCGGCAATCGGCATGGATCGCAGTCGGCCTTTCCGGCGCGGTGCTGATCGGCGCGCTGGTCGTGCAGTTCTTCATCGCCAACAACCTCGCGGTCAGCCGGACCTTCTTCTACCTGCCGCTGATCCGCAGCACGTTCGGCGACGTGCTGGGCGCCGCCTGGGTCAATGTCTATATCTTCACGGTCTCGGAAGTGCTGGTGCTGATCTGGGCGCTGGTGATCGCCATCGCGCGCCAGGCGCCGGGCCCGGCGGGGCGGCCGATCCGCATGATCGCCACGGCCTATACCGACATCTTCCGCGGCCTGCCGGCAATCATCAACGTCTACCTGATCGGCTTCGGGATCTCGCTGACCGGGCTGCCCTACCTCAAGGACTGGTCGTCGCCGACCTTCGCGATCATCGCGCTGACCCTCACCTCGAGCGCCTATGTCGCCGAGGTCTATCGCGCCGGGATCGAGAGCATCCATTGGAGCCAGACGGCGGCTTCGCGTTCGCTGGGCTTGAGCCATGGGCAGACATTGCGCTTCGTGGTCGTGCCGCAGGCGGTCCGGCGCATCCTGCCGCCGCTGCTCAACAACTTCATCGGGCTGCAGAAGGACACGGCGCTGGTGAACGTGATCGGCGCGCTGGACGCCTTCAACCAGGCCAAGATCATCGCCAGCAGCCAGTTCAATCTCTCGGCGGTCAGCACGGTCGCCTTCCTGTTCGTGCTGATCACCATCCCGCAGGCGCGTTTCGTGGACCGCCTGATCGAGCGGCAGCGGCGCGCCAGCCAGGCCTAGCCGGCCGGATACCCGGATGCGAAAAGTTCATTGATATTCAATTGCTTGGCCATGGCGGTTGCGGGCCGGCGGGTGACATTGGGCTTGCATTTCCGCGCCATATCT
>DASZYM010000121.1:0-4142 GCA_035545355.1 Dongiaceae bacterium | reverse complement strand
ATCGGCGACATGATCGCCAAGGCGATGCAGAAGGTCGGCAACGAGGGCGTGATCACGGTCGAGGAGGCCAAGGGCCTCGAGACCGAGCTCGAAGTGGTCGAGGGCATGCAGTTCGACCGCGGCTACCTCTCGCCGTACTTCATCACCAACGCCGAGAAGATGATCACCGAGCTGGAGAACCCCTACATCCTCCTGCACGAGAAGAAGCTCTCCTCGCTCCAGGCGATGCTCCCGGTCCTCGAGGCCGTGGTGCAGTCGGGCCGTCCGCTCCTCATCATCTCCGAGGACGTGGAAGGCGAGGCGCTGGCGACCCTGGTGGTCAACAAGCTGCGCGGCGGCCTGAAGGTCGCGGCGGTGAAGGCTCCGGGCTTCGGCGATCGCCGCAAGGCGATGCTCGAGGACATCGCGATCCTGACCGGCGGCCAGGTCATCTCCGAAGACCTGGGCATCAAGCTGGAGAGCGTCACGCTCGACATGCTGGGCAAGGCGAAGAAGGTGGTGATCGAGAAGGAGAACACCACCATCGTCGACGGCTCCGGCAAGAAGAAGGAGATCGAGGGCCGCTGCAACCAGATCCGCGCCCAGATCGAGGAGACCACCAGCGAGTACGACAAGGAAAAGCTGGCCGAGCGTCTGGCGAAGCTGGCCGGCGGCGTGGCCGTGATCCGCGTCGGCGGTGCGACCGAGGTCGAGGTGAAGGAGCGCAAGGATCGCGTCGATGACGCGATGCACGCCACCCGCGCCGCGGTCGAGGAAGGTGTTGTCGCCGGTGGCGGCGTCGCCCTGCTCTACGCGACCAAGGCCTTGGACAAGGTCTCGACCGCCAACAATGACCAGAAGGTCGGTGTCGACATCGTCCGCCGCGCGCTGCAGTCGCCGGCGCGTCAGATCGCCGAGAATGCCGGCGTTGACGGTGCGGTGGTCGCGGGCAAGCTCCTGGAGTCGAAGAACACCAACTGGGGCTTCGACGCGCAGAGCGGCGAGTACACCGACCTGGTGAAGGCCGGCATCATCGACCCGACCAAGGTCGTGCGTGCGGCGCTGCAGGATGCGGCTTCGGTCGCGGCCCTGCTGATCACCACCGAGGCGATGATCGCCGAGCGTCCGGAGAAGAAGGCGGCCCCGATGGGCGGCCCGGGCGGCGGCATGGGCGGCATGGGCGACATGGACTTCTAAGTCCAAGTCCCTCGGCTTAGCTCTTTCGTCTAGGAAAGGGCCCGCGTCCCTTAAGGGTGCGGGCCCTTTGCTTTGTGCCGCTCAGAATCGCTGCAGCAATGCGCGCATGAGCATCTCGGCGCCGAGCAGGAAGAGGCAGAGGAGGAAGCAGCGCCGGAAGGTCGTCGGGCTGACGCGGCTGCGGATCGCCTGGCCGAGGACCATGCCGGCGACCGACGGCAGAACAGCCGCCGTCGATAGCGCGAGGTTCTGGAGCGGCAGCGCGCCATGCCAGGCGAGGCCCGCCGCCAGCGCCACCGTGGAGGTGGTGAAGGAGAGACCCAAAGCCTGCACCAGTTCGTCGCGCTCCAGCCCGAGCGCCTGCAGATACGGCACGGCGGGAAGGGTGAAGACGCCGGTTGCGCCCGCCAGCAGGCCGGTGGCCGCGCCGACCAGCGGGGAGAGCCGGGCCTCGAACCGGACCGGGATGCGGACCGGGCGTGCGACCAGGGTATAGGCCGAGTAAAGCAGCAGCATCGCACCCAGCGCCGCCGTGCTGAGCGCGACATCGCCGCCGGCGAGCAAAGCCGTGCCGAGCATCGTCCCGGCCAGGACCGCGAGCATCATCGCCCGGAACCGGGCGATGAGGCCGTGAAGATGACGGCCGGCAAGAAGCTGCCACAGGTTGGTGGCGCAGGACGGCACGATCAGCAGGCCGGCGGCGCTCAGCGGCGACATCAAGGCGCCGAGCACGCCGATCGCCACCGTCGGCAAACCCATGCCGGTGACGCCCTTCACGATGCCCGCCGCGAAGAACGTGGCGAAGACCGTCGTGAGGAAGAGGCCGCCGTGATCGCCCATCGACTCCATGTACGCGATCCGGCGCGCCGCACCATGCGGATGATCCTCGGCAAGCCTTCGGCTGGCCCGAAGCCTCGATCGGGCCTATCCTCCGCCGATGCGCTTCGACCTCACCGACCTTCGCCTGTTCCTCGCCGTGGTCGATGCCGGCAGCATCACCCACGGCGCCGCCGAGGCCGGATTGTCGCTGGCGGCCGCCAGCGAACGGCTGCGCGACATGGAGGCCGACGGCAAGGTGAAGCTGCTGGAGCGCGGGCGCCGCGGGATCGCGCCGACCCCGGCGGGCGAGGCGCTCGCCCATCATGCCCGGCAGATCCAGCGCCAGATGGCGCAGATGCGGGGCGAGCTCGGCGAGCATGCCAAGGGCCTGCGCGCCACGATCCGCCTGGCGACGAATACCGCCGCCTTGACCGAGTTCCTGCCCGAGCGGCTGGGGACCTGGATGGCGGCGCATCCCCGCATCGACATCGAGCTCAAGGAGCGGCAGAGCACCGAGATCGCACCCATGATCGCCGCCGGCCTGGCGGAGATCGGCATCCTGCGCGACGCCGCCGGCACCGCGGGTCTGGCACTCCGGCCGTTCGCGATCGACCACCTGGTCGTCGTCATGCCGCCCGGACATAAGCTGCGCACCAGGCGCCGCGTGGCCTTCGCGGAGATCGTGAAGGAGCCGCTCATCGGTCTCGCCGGCGGCGCGCTGCAGGATCACATCGAGGCCCAGGCGATGCGCCTCGGCGCCAAGCCGAAGGTGCGGGTGCGGCTCAGGAGCTTCGAAGGCATCTGCGAGATGGCCGCGCGCGGCGTCGGCCTCGGCATCCTGCCGGAGAAGGCCGCCTCGCGCTGCGCCCGGTCGATCCGGATCGTCGCCCGCCGCCTCGCCGACGACTGGGCGACGCGGCGGCTCCTGCTCTGCACCCGCGCCGAGGCGGAGCTGACCGCGCCGGCCCGCGACCTCTTGGAGCACCTGGCGGCACGCCGGATACCCTGACCGCCCGGGTTGGAGTCGGGTGACATCGTCCCCAAATAAGGGGAAGCGGCCGTGCTGGGGCCCGCCTCCACGGGAAGCGGGCCCCTTTGCGTTCCGGACAGTCGGTAACAGGAGGTTACAGCGACATGGAACTTGCGGGTTTGGCAATCCTGCTGACGCAGATCGGGATCGCGGTGCATGTCCTGCGCACCGGGCGGCCGATCTGGTGGCTGTTCGTCGTGCTGTTCTTTCCGCTGATCGGCATGGCGATCTATTTCCTGGTCGAGATCCTGCCGACCTTGGGCTCGAGCCGGGCGGTGCATCGCCTGGGCAGCGACATCGCCAAGACCGTCAATCCCGACGGCGCCCTGCACCGCCGCGCCGAGGAGCTCGCGGTCTGCGGCAGCATCGACAACAAGCTGGCACTCGCCCGCGAATGCATGACCCGCGGCCATTTCGACGAGGCAATCACGCTCTACGAAAGCGCGCGGGAGGGCCAGTTCACGAACGCGCCGGACGTGCTGCTGGGATTGGCCCGCGCACGCTTCCTCAACGGCGAGCCCGCTCCCGCGCGGTCCTTGCTGGAGCAGATCGCCGTCGCGCATCCCGATTACTATCCGCAGGATGTCGCGATCCTGAAGGCCCGCGCCGCCGATGCGCTGGGCGATTCCGCCACCGCCTTGCGCGAGCTCGAAGCGATCCTCGACCGCTCGGTCGGCCTCGAAGCGCGCTATCGCTACGGCGAGATCCTGGCCCGCGCCGGCGATACCCAGAAGGCGCGCGACGAGCTCAAAAGCGTCGTCAGCCCTGCCCGCCAATTCCGCATCGGCCCGACCGAGCGTCCCTGGGCCAGGCGATCGCGTGAATTGCTGGCCAGTTTAGGCTGAGTATCCACTTGTTTGGATCGTCATGGTCCGCGAAGGCGGACCATCCACGAGTTTCTCGGTGCGGGTTCCGCAGATCCAGGGCGCACTGAGCTGCTGATGCAAATTCGTGGATGGTCCGCCTACGCGGACCATGACGAGGATTTTCAATCATTCGCCCCTCGGCGGCGATCACTGCACCGGATTGACGCCGATCGCTCTCAGGTTCGAGCGGTGGGTGTCCTGTTCCTGCTGGGCGCGGTTGTCGAGCTGGAGACCGCGCTGCTGGGTCTGGA
>DASZYM010000120.1:0-8524 GCA_035545355.1 Dongiaceae bacterium | reverse complement strand
CGCCCGACAAACCCTCAAAATCGCTTAGGAGACTTTTCATGGAAACTGCACGACTGCGTGCGGATCTGTCGAGCGTCCGATTTAATGCGGCTTTGGCCAAATCGCAGGGCGATCTCGAAGCGTTCAATCACTTCGCCTACGAAGCTGTCCTGATTGAAGTCACACTGAATCTGATCGAGCGCGTGACTGCGGCGTGAACGGAATAGCCCCGGTCGGCGGGCCGACCGGGGACGCCATCGCCCTGCCGATGCGCGTTGATATTTCTCGCGCTACCCCGGCGCGGTTTGTCAGCCGCACTTGCGCCTGCCTAACCGACAAATCATTGATTTGGTGGTGCCGTAGGAGGGATTTGAACCCCCGACCGCCCGCTTACGAAGCGGATGCTCTACCACTGAGCTACTACGGCGCGCCGAGATCGGGGCGCGGGCCCCGGCGGAATGCGGGCGGAAGCTAGTAGATCGTCCGGGCCGCGTCAACCGACGGGGCCAATTGGGTTTCCAGCTTGGAATCGGGCGCCGGCGCGTCGGGACGCGGCGGCTCGGCCCGGGTCGGTTCCGGCCGGGTCGGCTCGAGGCGGCCGGCGACGGCCGTCTCCGGCGCGGCGGGCAAAGCCGGCGTCTCCGCGACCGGGACCGGTGTCGCTTCGGCCGGAGCGGCGGGCGCCACCAGCAGGTCGGCGCTGGGCAGAGCCGGCCGCTGCCAGCGATAGGAGTCGATGGCCGCGCAATAAGGGCAGACCGCCTGCCAGTGTCCCGAAGCCGGCCCGGCTTCGCCCGGATGGCCGCAGGCACTGCAGATCCAGGCGGGATCGGCGGCCCCTTCCGCCGTCTGGTCCAGCCAGCGCCGGGCGGCCGCGCGGCCTTCCTGGGTGGCGCCGCGCTCGCCTTCCTCCAGCAGCGCCATCGCGCGTGCGGTCGCATGGCTGATGCCGCCGGCCTGGCGCTCGGCATCGACCAGCTTCTCCAGATGCTTGCGCGCATCGGCCCAGAGGCCCGCGGCCAAAGCCGTCATGCCCAGCGCCCGATGCGTCTCCACATGATTGGGATTCTGCCGCGCCAGGCGATCGAGGCGCTTCATGCGCTCGGCGGGGCGCTCGCCGGATTCGGTCTCGGCATAGGCACGGGCCAGCAGCGGATGCGGGTGCGCATCCCAATCCTGCTCGATCAGCCGTGCCGCCTCGCGCTTCTTGCCGATGCGCTGCAGCAGGTTGGCGAGGATGAGCCGCGCCGGCACGAAGCCGGCGTCGAGCTTCAGCGCCTCCCGCGCCGATCGCACCGCCGCGTCGAGATCCGCATTGGCCGTTTCCGGCAACAGCGCCTGGCGCGCGCGCTCGGCCAGCAGCACCGCGCGGCGATGCTGCGCCTGCTTGGCGCTCATCGCGCCGGCCCGGACCAGCGCCCGCAGGCTCTCCTCCGCCGGACGGCCGAGCTTCACCTGCAGGCGATGCGCGGTCTCCGCCGCCCATTCGGCATGCGGATGGGATTGCAGCGCCTGCTCCGAATATTGGAGCGCCGCTTCCTCGTCGCCGCGTTTGAGGGCCGCGGTCGCCAGGCCGCGCAGCCCGAGCAACCCGGCCTCGGGATTCTTCGCGAGCGCTTCGAAGTAACGCTGCGCCGCCGCCTCGTCGCCTTCGAGCTGCGCCGCCTGCGCCGCGAGCAGCAAAGTCAGCGGCGATTTCTCCAGCAAGCCATGCGCGGTGCGCGCCAGCCGCTTGGCCTCGACCGGATCGCCGGCGGCGACCGCGACCAGGCCGCGGGTCAGCGCGCGGAAGCCCTTGGCCTGGCGCCGGTTGCGGCGGAACACGCCGTATTCCGTCGGCGCCCGCCGCACGATGTGCCACAGCCGCCACAGGAAGTAGAGCAGCAGGATGAAGATCGCCAGCACGGCCGCCGCCGTGCCCACCGCCAGGTCGATGTTGTAGCCGAGCCAGGTGATCGAGACGCGCCCCGGCCAATCGGCCAGCAGCACGGCGATCGTGACGACGACGGCGATCTTGACGAAGAGCCAGAGGACACGGCCGAACGTCATGTCACTGCGCCGTCGAATTTGCGGGGGGCGCCATCAACTCGGTCGAGGCCGCGTCGAGCGCGACGCTCGCCTGGTCTTCCGCCAGCCGCGCCTTGGCCTGCGCGAGCCATGGCGCCGCCGCCTGCCCGGCTCGACCATCAAGACTGCCGATCTCCGCGATGGTCCCGGGGAGATCGCCGGCTTTCAGCTTCGCCTCGCCGCGCGCCAGCTTGGCCAGCGGCCCGTCGCCTTGGACATCGGCGCCGACCGGGCGCACCGTCACCGCCTGCGACAGGCGATTGATCAGCCGTTCCGACCAGCCCTGGTCGGCGCCCACCGCACCGGCGGTCGTCTCTGCATTCGCGGCCTCGGCGATCGGCTCGGCGGGGAAGCTGGCCTGCAATTGCGCCAACGTCGGCGCCCCGGTCTCGGCCAGGGGCCGCAGCGGATCGAGCGCCGGTGCCAGCTTGGATTTGAGCTCGGCATCGTCGCCCGCCAGGAGATCGATCGCTTTCAGCCCCGCGGCATAAGGCTTGTCGGCGGCCAAGGTCCCGCGCAGCGAACCCAGCGCCAGCACGATCGCGGTATGGCGCTGCTCGGCCGCGCTGACCGGCGCCGGCATGCTCGCCACCTTCTGCAAGGTGCCGCTCATCGTCGCCTGCTGCGCTTCCAGCGCCTTGATCTCGTCGGTCGCGGCCTGGAGCTGCTGCCGCAGCGCCGCGACGTCGCCGGAAAGGTCGGGCACCGTCGGCGGGGTCGGGATCGCCTTGGTCTCGCGCGAGACCTGGGCGAGATCGTTCTCCAGCTTGGCGACACGATCCTGCAACGGCGCCAGATCCGATGCGCCGCCGGCTTCGGGCGCCGGCGGCGGCAAGGCGGACAATTGCTGCTCCAGCTTGCCGACGCGGTCCTCGAGCTTGGCATTCTCGGCGGCGAGATCGGCCTTCACCTTCTCGATCGCGAACTTGACCGCGTCGGGGGTGGCCGCGTTGCCGGCGCTGCTCAGCGCATCGACCTTGGCCTGGACCGCGGCGAGGTCCGCCGCGGTGACCGTGTTCTGTTCGCCGATGCCGAGCGTTTTCTGCCAGGCGGGCGCGGTGGCGGCGATGATCGCCGCGACCGCCGCACCGGCGATCAGCCCGCCGATCCATCCGCTGCGCGCACGTGCCGGCGCCGCATGCGCTGTCTCGGGCGCGCGCGGCGAGATCGGCGGCGGAGGCGGTGGTGGTGGAGGGCTTTCGGCGCGGTCGCGCCGCGGCGTCGCGTCCTTCAGCGGCGGCGTTTCCGCCGAAGACGGCAGGACTTCCACCGTCGCCTTGCGGCGCTCGATCTCGGTCTCGACCAGGGCCAGCATGGAATCCTGGTCGGGATGCGCCGCGGTGGCGATCCTTTGCCAGCCGAGCTCGGCGACCTCGCGAGCGACCGCCGGGCTCAGGCAGAGCGCCGTCGTCTTGTGCAGGCTGGGCTGCGCCGCATCGCGCCACAGCTCGGCGAAGGTGCGCGCGGTGCGCGGCGAGAACAGCAGTACCAGGTCGATGCCGCCCAGCGCCAGGTTCATCCGCGTCTCGGGCGAGAAGGCGGTCGCCGTCTTGGCCTCGTAGAGCACGGCGCGCCGGAGCGTGAAGCCGGCGGCTTCCAGCTTGCCCTGCAGGTCGCCGGCCAGCGCCGAGGCGGCGCCGTGGAACAGCGCGCCGTTCTGCGGGCTGAGCCGCGACGTCGCCAGCGCGGCGAGGGCGTCGACATCGCCGCCCGCGGCTGTCACGTCGCTGAAACCGGCGGCGCGCGCCGCCTCGGCGGAGCCTTCGCCGACGGTCAGCACTTTGAGGTCGCGGCGGGTCGAATGCGCGGCGAAGGCGCGCACGCCGTTCGCACTGGTGAAGAGCAGGGCCTGCACGCCGTCGAGATCGATTCTCGCGTCCGGTTTCGGTGCGATCTCCAGCAGCGGCTCGACCACGCAATCGACGCCGCGCGCCTCCAGCAGATCGGCGAGCGGCTTCGCGTCCTCGAGCGGCCGGGTGATCAAAGCATGCATGTCAAAAGCCCTCTTCGCCCCGCTTCGCCCCCTTGCGGCCAGCCTAAGCCAGGAAGCCCGGCCCCGCCAGCGACTTCAACCTCTCGCCCACCGCGCGGCCGAGCTCGGCCGCCTCGCGCAATGTGGCATTTCCGCTGTCTTCGGCGGCGTGCGACTCGGTGCCGTCGGGCAATGCGATCAGGCCGCGCAGCCGCATCGTCGTTCCGCTGATCAGCGCATGACCGGCGATCGGCGTGCGGCAGGAGCCGTCGAGCACCGCCAGCATCGCGCGCTCGGCCGCGACCGCGATCGTGGTCGGCGCATGATCGATCGCGGCCAGCAGGTCCCGCGCCCGTGAATCGTCGGCGCGCAGCTCGACGCCGATGGCGCCTTGCGCCACTGCCGGCAGCATCTCGTCGAGGCTGAGGACGGCGGTCGCCGCCGGCGCCTTGCCGAGCCGCTTCAATCCGGCGAGCGCCAGCAAGGTTGCCGCCGCTTCGCCTTTCGCCAGCTTGTCGAGCCGGGTGCCGACATTGCCGCGCAGCGGCTGGACGACCAGATCGGGGCGGACACGCAGGACCTGTGCCTGGCGCCGGAGCGACGCCGTGCCGATGATGGCGCCCGGGGGCAGCGCCGCGATGCTGTCGGCGACCGGCGAGATCAGGGCGTCGCGCGGATCCTCGCGCTTCAGCATGGCGCCGATCGTCAGCCCGTCGGGCAGGAAGGTCGGCATGTCCTTCATGGAATGGACCGCGAGATCGATCCGGCCGTCGATCAGGGCTTCCTCGATCTCCTTGGTGAACAGGCCCTTGCCGCCGATCGCGGCCAGGGTCCGGTCCTGCACCTTGTCGCCGGTGGTCTTGATCGCGACGATCTCGACCTCCCCGGCGGCGAGCTCCGGATGCGCCGCCAGCAGGGCGGCGCGGGTCAGCTCCGCCTGGATCAGGGCCAGGGGACTGCCTCTGGTCCCGATCCTCAGCACGCGCCGCTCCGGTTGATCATCGCGCAGGAAACCGCCATAAAAGCTCCGCCGCCAGCCACTTGCCCCCTCCGGGGCGCCGCCCTTGTAGCCGGGCCAAGCGCAGCATTGCAACCATCGGAACCTTAAGGCCGCTCCGTGGATTCCAGATGATCGTATTGGGCATCGAATCGAGCTGCGACGAGACCGCCGCGGCGATCGTCGATGACCGCCGCCGGGTGCTGGCGGAGCGGCTGTTTTCGCAGCTCGACGAACATCGCCCCTATGGCGGCGTGGTGCCCGAAGTGGCCGCCCGCGCCCATCTCGAACATCTGGCTCCGCTGATCGCCGAGACCATGCGCGCGGCCGGGATCGGCTTCGCCGACCTCGACGCCGTCGCCGCCACCGCCGGGCCGGGCCTGATCGGCGGCGTCATCGTCGGCGTCACCATGGCCAAGGCGATCGCCGCGGTGCACGGCAAGCCGTTCCTCGCGGTCAACCATCTCGAAGGTCACGCCTTGAGTGCGCGGCTGTCGGACGACGTGCAATTCCCCTATCTGCTGCTGCTGGTCTCCGGCGGTCACTGCCAGCTCCTGGTGGTCGAGGCGGTCGGCCGGTATCGCCGGCTCGGCGCCACGATCGACGATGCCGCCGGCGAGGCCTTCGACAAGGCGGCGAAGCTGCTGGGCCTCGGCTATCCCGGCGGCCCGGCGATCGAGCGCGCGGCCAAGGCGGCGACCGCGCCGGTCCAGGATCTGCCCCGGCCGATGCTCGGCCGGCCGGATTGCAACTTCTCCTTCAGCGGGTTGAAGACGGCCTTGCGCCAGCGCGTCGAGGCGCTGCGGCAGGGCGGTGCGCTCGATGACGCGACCGTCGCCAACCTGGCCGCGGGCTTCGAGCAGGCGGTCGCCGATTCCATCGCCGATCGCACCAAGCGCGCCATCGCGCTCGCCCGTGCGACCGTGCCCGACCTGACCGCGCTGGTGGTCGCCGGCGGCGTCGCCGCGAATCAGCGCCTGCGCGGCGCGCTCGCTGCCGTCGCCGAGCGATCGGGCCTGCCGCTGGTCGCGCCGCCGATCCGGCTTTGCACCGACAATGCGGCGATGATCGCCTGGGCCGGTCTCGAGCATTTCCAGCGCGGCGAAACCGACGCCCTGGATTTCGCCCCGCGCCCCCGCTGGCCGCTGGACACCGCCGCCCCCGCTTTGCGCGGCGCCGGCGTGAAAGCCTGACGAGGGTGACAGACTCGCTGTCGCCACTCTCTCGGTCGTCATGGTCCGCGAAGGCGGACCATCCACGAGTTTCTATCGAGCGACGGATGCAAACTCGTGGATCCTCCGCCTTCGCGGAGGATGACGAATCTGACTAAGATCGCCGCCCTTTCCGATTGGAGAACACCTCATGCAATTCATGGCCTACTGCCTCGACAAACCCGGCGCGCTGGAGACCCGCATGGCGAACCGGCCCAGGCATGTCGAATACCTGACGTCCTATAACGCCAAGATCGTGTTCGCCGGTCCTTTGCTCGACGACAAGGACGGCATGATCGGCAGCCTGCTGGTGATGGATCTCGCCGATCGCGCCGAGATGGACGCCTTCCTGAAGAACGATCCTTACGCCAAGGCCGGCTTGTTCCAATCGGTCACGGTGCACCCGGTCCGCAAGTCCTTTCCGAAAGTGTGAGGTTTCCGATGCAGTACTGGCTGATGAAGTCCGAGCCCTCCGCCTATTCCTGGGAGCAGCTCTTGAAGGACGGCAAGACCAACTGGAGCGGCGTGCGCAACTTCCAGGCCGCCGCCAACCTGAAGGCGATGAAGAAGGGCGACCACGCCTTCTTCTATCACTCGAACGAAGGCCTCGCGGTGGTCGGCATCTGCGAGATCGTGAAAGAGGCCTATCCAGATCCCAGCGACAAGACCGGCAAGTTCGTCCAGGTCGATGTGAAGCCGGTCGCGCCGCTGAAGCAGCCGGTCACCATGGCCGAGATCAAGGCGGCGCCCGGCCTCGCCGACATGGTGCTGGTGAAGAACTCGCGGCTTTCGGTGCAGCCCGTCACCGCCGCGCAATGGAAGGCGGTCTGCAAGATGGGCGGCACCAAGGCGTAGCGCGAGCGGTCACGCGCCGAACATCGTGTTGATCTGCCCGAACGGCATCGCGCCCTCGGCGAAGCTCGCGGTGCCGTTCTCCTTCATGTCCTTGGCGACCCGGTAGAAGGCGCCCAAGGCCGCCAGGTAGAAGCCGCTGCCGACGCTGATGCGCCGGACGCCGAGCCGCGCCAGGTCGGCCACGGTCAGCGGGTTGGTGCGCGCCCCGATCAGAATATTGATGGGCCTGTCCACCGCCTTCACCACGCTCGAAATCTCCTCCGCGTTCCGCAGCCCCGGCGCGTAGAGCACGTCCGCGCCCAGTTCCTGGAACGCCTGCAGCCGCTTGATCGTGTCGGCGAGGTCGGTCTTGCCCCAGAGGAAGTTCTCCGCCCGCGCGGTCAAGGTGAAGGGATGCTGCGCGGCGCGCGCCGCCTCGACTGCGGCGGCGACGCGCTCCTTGGCAAAGCCGATGTCGTGGATCGGCTTGGCGGCATCGCCGGTCGCATCCTCGATCGACCCGCCGCAGAGCCCGATCTCCGCGGCCCGGCGGATGGTCAGCGACACGTCTTTCGGGTCGTGGCCGAAGCCGCCTTGCAGGTCGGCGCTGACCGGCAGGTCGGTCGCATCCACGATCTCGGCGAAGTTGGCGAGCGTCTCGTCGCGGCCGATGACGCCGTCGCCGTCCGGCCGGCCGCGGGAGAAGGCGAAGCCCGCGCTGGTCGTCGCCAGCGCCTGGTAGCCGAGCTCGGCCAGGATCTTCGCGCTGCCGATATCCCAGGGATTGGGGATGACGAAGGTGCCGGCTTCATGGAGCTTGCGGAAGGCTTCGGCTTTCTGCTGCAGGGTCTTCATCCGGACTCTCCTTCGTCATTCCTCGACTTCGCCGCATTTCCGCCCCCGCTCGGTCGCCGGGCGGTCGCGGAGCGCTTGCACGCTGCTCCCGAGGGGACGTTGAGAGCAAGAGGGGAGTCGCATGACCATCGATCATCCTGCCAATCCGAGTCAGGAGCCGCCGAGCGGGGAGCCACCGCACCGTTCCGCGCCATCGCAGCCCTGGCATCGCCGCTTCGGCCTCGGCGCCGCCGGCTTCGAGGCGACCAAGCGCGCTTTCTTCCTCGGCGTGCTGGCGCTCATCCTGCTGATCCCGCTCGGCATGATCGGCGATCTGGTGCAGGAGCGCGAAAGCCGCCGCGCCGAGGTCGAATCCGAGATCACCGGCCAGTGGGGCGGCGCCCAGACCATCGTCGGCCCGATCCTCGCCGTGCCCTATCGTTATGTGACGGAGGCGACCACGGCCGCGACCCCGCGCACGGCGACCGCCTATCTGTTCTTCCTGCCGAAGACTTTGGACATCGAGGCAACGGCGAAGGCCGAGCGCCGCGCGAAGAGCATCTACGAGGTGCTGGTCTATCGCGGCACCGCGCGGCTCACCGGCAGCTTCGTCGGCTTCACCAAGCCGCG
>DASZYM010000119.1:0-1797 GCA_035545355.1 Dongiaceae bacterium | reverse complement strand
GCTCGGCCTGCGCGCCGTTCGGCAGCGGCGACGGCGCGCTCGGCCGGCGCCAGGCCATCCGCATCGGACTCACCGTCCTGACCGCGCGCGAGACCGCGCGCTATCTCGACCTGCTGCATGCCCAGGTGGTCGAGCGCCGCGTCGCCGAGCAATTGCTGGCCCAGGCGCAGCACCTGCGCGATGCGATCCGCGTGCTGCGCGGCGACACCATCGAGGCGGCGGCGAACCGGCCGGGCATCGCCCAGCGCCATTGGGACGTGGACCGCGCCTTCGCCAAGAGCTGGGCGCGGGATCTCGGCTATGGCCCGCAATTCCGGCTCGCGCTCGTGCTGCAGAACCGTTTCGGGCTGGAGCGGCTGCTGGCCCATGCCCTGGGCGACCGGTTCGAGCTGCTGGTCAACCAGCGCCGGATCCTCGGCGAGATGACCGCCTTCGCCCGCGACCGCCTCGGGCCGATGCTCGGCGACGAGATCACCGAGATCCTGATCACGCTGACGGCAAACCGCGCCAAGGCCGTCGAGGACGCGCTGCTGGCCTTCAAGCTGCAATATCCGAGCTTCGCCGAGGCGCTGCAGCGCCAGCACCTGCAGCGGCTCTCGCGCGAGATGGAGCGGCGCGGCTACCGCGCCTTGCTCGACCAGGGCGTCATCGGCGGCGAGGTCGCGCAGGCGCTGAGCGAAGACGCGGTCGATCGCTATCCCGGCATCGACCGCCGGCCGCGGCTCGACACCAAGCTCACCGCCGCCCAGCTCGTCGCACGCGTGCCGCTCTTCGCCAACCTGCCGGAAGAGGCGCAGCGGCGGATCTCCCATCGCCTGCGGCCGCGGCTGACGCTGCCCAGCGAGCGGGTCATCCGCAAGGGCGATCGCGGCGAGTCCATGTTCTTCATCGCCTCCGGCGCGGTCCGGCTTTCGCTGCCTTCCGGCGATATCGAGCTCGGCAGCGGCGCCTTCTTCGGCGAGCTGGCGCTGATCACCGGACGGCCGCGCAGCAATGACGTGATCTCGCTCGGCTTCTGCCAGCTCCTCGAGCTGGGCGAGGCGGATTTCCGCCGGCTGCTGGCCCAGGACGAGGCCATGAAGCGGGAGATCGAGGGCATCGCCCAGGAGCGCCTGGGCGCGGTCAAGTAGGCGGCGCTAAAGCCATTTCAGATCAATATGTTGGCGCCCCTGGCGCGGCCCGGAAGGCGGGTGCTATAAGCAGGACGCAAAGCCATTTGCGGCGTCCCCGGCCGCCTATCAATATGCACGGCTGGGAATATCGACGACCGCGATCCAAGAGGAGAGGAAGCCATGAACCTGGAGCAAGCCAAGGCCCTGGATAAGAAGGCCTTCACCAAATATGCCGGCAAGCTGAAGCCGGAAACCCGCAACTTCATCGACGGCAAGTTCGTCGATGCCAAGAAGGGCCGGAAGTTCGAGACCATCAACCCGGCGACCGGCGAGGTGATCGCCGGCGTCGCGCGCAGCGACGCGTCCGACGTCGATGCCGCGGTCAAGGCCGCGCGCAAGGCATTCAAGTCCGGCGTCTGGTCGAAGATGGCGCCGCGCGACCGCATGACCGTCATCTACAAGTTCGCCAGGCTGATCGAGGAGAACGCGCTGGAATTCGCCCTCCTCGACACGACCGACATGGGCAAGCCGATCAGCGAGATGCTGAACATCGACATCCCCGGCGCGGTCATGACCTTCAACTATTTCGGCGAGACCATCGACAAGATCGAGGGCCAGGTCACCGCCACCGCCGCGACCGAGTTCCATTACATCCTGCGCCAGCCGCTGGGCGTCGTGGGCTGCA
>DASZYM010000118.1:0-44261 GCA_035545355.1 Dongiaceae bacterium | reverse complement strand
GGAGAGGACTTCCGCATCGTCCCGTTCCGCGGCGAATATTATCGCCTGGCCGAGCGACGGAACGGCGTCGTGGAGCACCTGATCTATCCCGTGCCGGATCCCGAAATGCCGTTCCTGGGGATCCACCTGACGCGCATGATTTCCGGCTGCGTCACGGTGGGCCCCAATGCGGTGCTTGCTCTGGCGCGCGAAGGGTATGGCTGGTCCGACGTCAGCGGGTCCGATCTCCTCGATATGGCGCGGTTCCCGGGCTTCTGGCGTCTGATCACGCGATACGCCCGGCCCGCCGCGACCGAGCTCGCCAACTCGCTGCTGCAGCAGCGCTACCTCGCGGAATGCCGGAAATACTGCCCGGATCTGAGCCGGGACGACCTCTTGCCGCACCCCGCGGGCGTTCGCGCGCAGGCGGTCATGGCGGATGGATCGCTGGTCCATGACTTTCTCATCCGGCGCACGCGGCGCACCACGCATGTCTGCAACGCGCCGTCGCCGGCCGCGACCTCTGCGCTGCCGATCGGCCGATACATCGTCGGCGAGATAGCGACATCGCTCGCGGCCTGAGGTCCGGCTGCGAAGGGTCACGTCAGTCCGGCGTCGCGGCGATGCCTTCGTGCCCCTCGGCGCGCTCTTCGGTCGGGCGGCGCCGAAGGTTGCGGGCGATCCCGGTGGCGAGCAGCCCGGCCAGCACCGCCAGCAGGACCTTCGACGGCGTCGATTGCCAGAAGATGTCGGCGTGATACCGCGCGAGCGCGAGCGAGCGGACGAAGTTGTTCTCCGCCAGCGGGCCGAGGATCAGCCCGAGGAAGAGCGGGATGATCGGGTAGTTGAAGATGCGCAGCAGCAAGGTCAGCAGCCCGAAGGCAAGCGCCACCGAGACGTCGAACATCGAGGCATTCGTCGCATAGGCGCCGATGACCGAGATCAGCATCGTGGCCGGCACCAGGATCGGCATCTTGATCTTGGTGAAGTAGATCAGCGGCGACGACAGCACGATGCCGAGCGGCAGGATCAGCACGCTCGAGCAGAAGGCTGCGAGCAGCACGGCATAGGCTTCGCCGGGATGCGCCGACATGAATTGCGGCCCGGGCTGGATGCCGTAGAGATAGAGCGCGGCCAGCATCACCGCCGAGGTCGCGTTGCCCGGAATGCCGAGCGTCAGCGTCGGTATGAGGCTGCCTCCAGCCAGCGCATTGTCGGAGGCCTCCGAGGCGATGATGCCCACGGGGTGGCCCTTGCCGAACCGCGACTTGTCCTTTGCCCATCGCTTGGCCGCGCCATAGGCTACCAGGTTGGAGACGCTGGAGCCGATCCCGGGCACCGTGCCGATCAGCAGCCCGATCAGCGAGCCTTGCAGGACCGCCCAGGGATAGCCGAGCGTGACACGCACGCCGCGCACGATCTCGGGGACATTGTCGAGGCCGAGCAGGCGGAGCAACTTGCCCGTCCAATGCGTAGATTGCGGCCGCTGGTCGGCCGCGACGTAATCCGCTTGGCCGCTCGACTCTGCCATCTGTTTGGGCAACAGCATCATCTCGCTCAAGGCGAAGATGCCGACCACGGCGGCGACCAGGGGGATCTGGTCGTAGAGCTCGGGAATGCCGAAATCCAGCCGCGGCTCCGCGCTGATCGGCCCGACCGACATCGCCGAGATCAGCATGCCGAGGAAGGCCACGGTCAGGCCTTTCGCCACGTTGTCGCCGATCAGCGTGGCGCAGACCGTGACGCCGATCATCGATGCGATGAAGAGCTCCGGCGGTCCGATCCGGATCGCGATCGCCGAGATCGGATGGATCAGGACGATGGCGATACCCACGCCGATGACGCCTCCCAGCACCGAGGCCATCCGGGCGATGCCGATCGCCAGCTGCGCCTTCCCGGCTTTGGCCATCGGATGTCCATCGAGTGCCGTCGCGGCGGCGCCTCCTTCACCCGGCACGTTGATCAGGATCGCGGGGATGGTCCCGCCGAAGGTGGTGCCGGCATAGATCGAGATGATGAGCGCGAGCGCGATCTCCAGCGGATAATGCAGCGAGATCGGCAGCAGCAACGCGGCCGCATTCGGGCCGGAAAATCCGGGCAGCACGCCGGCGATGAAGCCGACCGTCAGGCCGATGACCATCGCCATCAACCCGGTCGGCGTCGCGATCAGATCCCAGCCGGCCGCCAGGCCATGGAGTGTCTCCATCGCACGCCTTCCTCAGTCTGCATGTTCGATCGTGGCCGCGTGCCGGAACGACGCGCTCATGTCCCGGGGAGCTCGACGCCGAGCGCGCCGGCGAAGACGAGGATCAGCAGCAGCGTCCCGCCGCCCAGACCCGCGAGCACCAGCGGCCGGCGGCAACCCAGCGCGAAAGCCAGTCCCACGACGAACAGGAACGAGCTCACATAGGCCCCGAGCGGATCGAGCAGGACGATATAGGCGATCAGCGCGACGGCGGCATAGACGACCTTGTTCCAGTCGCGCCAGAGCGCGCGCCACGAAACGTCGGCGGCATGGCTGCGCCGCCAGGCGATCACCTCGCGCCCGAGCACGAAGGGAAGCAGGCAGGCGATCATGACGATCAGCAGCTTCGGATACCCGGCCGACGTGATCGCCATGTCCTTCACGCTGTTCCAGAACAGCACGAGGTAGACACAGATGATAACCGGCAGAACCAGGATCGGAATCAGTGTCGAATAGCGATTCATCGGAAATCCTCCGCTCACCGCACCGAAAGGTCGTGCATGCGGGCGCGTGAGTCCAGCGATACGCCTTATTTGCCCTTCATATTCTGGTCGTAGAACGACTGCAGGCCGGGGATGGAGTTGGTGATCTGCGTGTTGTAGTCGTCCGGACCGATATACTCGTAGTAGCCCACGGCGTTGAGCTTCTTCACCGTCGCCTCGAAATTCGGATCCTCCATCGAGGACTTCAGGGCGTCGGCGAGCTGCTTGAAGCGGTCCGGATGCTGGTCGTGGCATGCCTTGGAGACGAACAGTCCCTGGCCCGAAACCTGGGGGTCGCTCTTCGCCCCATTGAGCGCCTCGGTCAGGGTCGGCGCATTCTGGGTGAGATCCGGGCGGGGATTCTTGTCCGCCTGGATCGCCAGGTAGCGCACCTGCGAGGCGATGTTCTGGCTGGCATAGACGCCGGCTTCGGTCATCGGGGCCTGCCCGCCGATGACCGCATTCCGGGCCTGCGTGCCGCCGCCGAGCGGGACGATGTTGAATTTGACCCCGGCGGCGTTCTCGATGTTGATGATGTGGGCGAGATCGCTGCCGGGCGATCCGATGGCGACGGTGATTTCGCCCGGATGCGCCTTCGCGTCGTTCACCAGGTCCTGCATCGTCTTGTAGGGCGTCTGCAGGCCGACGATGATCGCCGAAGGATCGGCGGCGATCTGGCCGAGCGGATAGAAATCGGAATAGCTGTAATCGACCTTCTGAACCATGGTGCTCAGGACCAGCGCCGGAATGGTCCAGGTCACGATGGTGTTGCAGGTCGTGTCGCGCTTGACCGGCGCGCCCGCGGCGGTGTTCGAGCCGCCGCTCTTGTTCTCGACCCGCATGTCCATGCCCAGGATGCGGGACATATAGGGCTGCACCTGGCGGGTCACCGTGTCGGTCGCGCCGCCGGCGCTGGAGGCGACCAGCCAGTCGATCCCCTTGCTCTTCCAGGCGGCGTCCGAGTCCCCGTTGTCTTGCTTGGAGCAGGCGCCCGCTATCAGCGCAACGGCGGAGAGCAGCGTGACCGCGCCCGACCTGGAGGCAAGCGAGGCCCAGGCCTTCTTCGGCGAATGCGGTGCTTGCCAGACGAGAGAATCCCCTGTGATGCGATCTTGGTGCATCCGATTTCCTCCGTATGGGGACCGTAGACCGGCCTCCCTTTGTCCCAGGCATGTGCGCGAACAAAGACATTTTCGCGCGCCGCCGAAAGTCATATTAGGCGGCGCCGTTGTCCCCGTCATTTGGGCGGTCTGCGGTTTTGATTAGCTTCCCCCTAATAGCCGCCGCGCGGAGCGGGCGGCGGCTAGCGGGTCTTCACCGCGTCCTTTTGCAGCGTGTGCGCCGCGAGAGCCGACTCATCGATGGTTATGCCTAGTCCCGGACCCATCGGCACGGCGACCTCGCCGCGACCGATGACGAAGTCGGTTTCGGGCACCAGCGGATCCTTCAGCACGCCACCGAGACCGAAGACGAACTCGCCGCCGGCGAGCATCGATCGGGCAGGGACGGACGTATAATAGTGTGCAATCGCCGCGGCCTCGATCTGCGACATGATGGCGGTGCCGCCGAGATTGACGCGCAGGTTGCATGCTTCGGCTACGGCCGTGATCTTGCGCGCCTGGTGCATGCCGCCGACCTTGACCAGCTTCAGGCAGACGGCGTCGGCGGCTCCCGCCTCGGCGACCGCGACCACGTCATGTGCGTCGTGGATGCCTTCGTCGGCGATGATATCGACGCCGCCCACCGCCTGTCGCACCAGGGCCAGGCCCCGCATGTCGTGCGCCGGGATCGGCTGCTCGACATAGCTGATGTCGTAGTCGAGCATCGCCTTCAGCGCGCGGATCGCCTCGGGCACCGTCCAGCCCATGTTCGCGTCGAGTCCGAGGATGATGTCGGAGCCGACCGCCTTCCGGACCGCCGCGACCATCTCGACGTCGGCGCGCCAGCCGTCGGGCCCGCCGGCCTTGAGAGACAGGTTCTTTATGCCGAACTCGTCGATCGCGCGACGGCAGTCGACGATCAGTTCGGCGTGGCTGTCGGCCAGGCTGACCGACCATTCCAGCGGGATCACCGGTTGAGCCCGGCCGCCCAGCAGCGTGTGGACCGGGACGCCGAGCTTCTTGCCCAGCGCGTCATGGATCGCGTAGTCGAGCACCGCGCGCGCGGCGCCGTTGCGCGGCAGGATCCGATCGAAGTCCGCCCAGAGCAGCTCGATGTCCTCGAGGTCCGCGCCGATCAGGCGCGGTCCGTAATAGTCGCGGATGGTCGCGAGCACGCTGAGAGAGGTGTCCGGCAGAAAATGATTGCGGCCCGTCGGACGGACCTGACCATAGCCGATCACGCCTTCGGCATGGATCTTGACCAGGATCGGCTTGCCCATGACGTCACCGGACGCTCCGGTGTCGGAGCTGGAGCCCGCCGTGCGTCGCATATAGCGCGACGGCAGATTGGTGATGAAAATCTCGATCCGTTCGACTTTCATGGAGCTCCCACTCGTATTTCTCGTTGCACGTTCGGAACGGCGATCCTGCCGCTCCGCTCTGGCCGTTGTCCGGGCGATTATTTTCCAGTGCGTCCCTGGCCGCCATTAGGCTCGGAATGAAAGTTGATTAGATACCGACTAATGACGGGTAAGGTGCTTTTCGCGTCTCCGGCACGCGGCTCGCCGATCCTTCCGACTCGCCCGGCGCATCGCGACCATCTGAAATGCCACGCCGAAAACCGGCCTGGCGCCGCACTTCTATTAGGCGCGAGCGAATAAAAACCCCAGGTCGGCGACATGGACTTGGGACGATCCGGCTTTCAGACTCCCGTAATCATAAAAAGACCGCTGCCGCCGGTGCGGGGCCACAAGGCCTGTCCCGGCAATCCAATCGGACAGTTCAGGTCGAGCCGCGAAAGACGGCAAAGCACAAAGGGAGGAGATACCGTGAGATCGTTCGGCTTACGCAAAGTGCTTCTCGTCGCGATCCTGGCGCTCGGATCGCAATTCCTGGCCGATCTCAAGGCCAACGCGGACGACGACACGATCACGATCGGCCTGTCCGCGGACCTGCGGACCGCAGACTTCCTCAATAACCGCGAGTTCATTTCCCGCACCATCATGGGCAGCACGGTCTATGACGCGCTGTTCACGACCGACGAGAAGGGGAACTCGGTACCCTCGCTGGCGGTAAAGGCCGAGCCTTCGGCGGACCTGAAGACCTGGACCTTCACTCTTCGCGAGGGCGTCAAGTTCCAGGACGGAAAGACCTTCACCGCCAAGGACGTGGTCGCCTGCCTGGACGCCATTCGCGATCCGAAGAACGCCTCCGAATTGGCCTCCGATCTCGGAAGCGTGGTCTCCTACAAGGCCGACGGCGACTACAAGGTGATCTTCACGGTGAAGTCGCCGGACGCGGAGTTCTATACGCTGTTCACCGATACCTTTTTCATCCAGGACATGGATCATTTCGACAAGGAGCACCCGATCGGGACCGGTCCTTATGAATGGGACAGCCGTGTCGTCGGCGACCGCACCAGCTTCAAGCGCTTCGACGGCTATTGGCGCGGCAAGCCGCCCTTCGCCCATGTGGTGTTCCGCTATATCCCCGATCCGCAGGTGGCGGCGCTCGAGCTGCAGAACGGCGGCGTCGACATGCTCCACAACGACGTGTCGATGTATGCGCTGGATTCGCTGAAATCGAATCCCGACCTCGACGTCTACCATGTGCCCGGCAACACGCTGATCCAGGGCTATCTGAACATGGAGAAGGCGCGGAACGGCGGCTACAAGGACGCCCTGGCGGTGCGCCAGGGCCTCGCCTATTTCTGGAACGCGCAGAAATACGTGCCTGCCATCGTCGGCGGGGCGGGCGAGGTCGCGAGCCAGATCCTGCCGCCCTGGCAGCTCGGCTACGATCCCGACATCAAGGTCTGGCCCTACGATCCCGACAAGGGCGCCGCGCTGCTGGCCAAGGGCGGGATCAACAAGGGCGATCCGATCAAGCTCCTGGTCTATGAGCGGCCGTATCTCTGCGATCTCGCGACCGCGCTTCAGTCGGACCTGAAGGCGCATGGCTATGACGCCCAGGTGCAGTGCCTGGCACCCGAAGCGGCGCCGGCCGAGGTGGCGAAGTACCAGTGGGACGTGCTCTATTTCAACACCAGCGGCCGCTCGACCGCGATGGCGATGTATCGCGACCGCTGGCTGAGCCGGCTGGCCCCGACGCCGCAGCAGAAGGACGTCCGGACCTACAAGTCCGACGAGGTGGACGCCCTGGTCGCGAAGATGGGCCAGACGACCGACCGGGACGCCTATGAGAAGCTCAGCCAGCAGGTGTCGCAGGACATCCTGGTGAAGGACGTCGCGGTTCTTCCGCTCTATTGGGAGAACGTCTACGTGGCCGCGCAGAAGAAGGTACAGGACGTGAAGGTCAGCCCGCTCGCCTGGTACCCCCTCCTGATGAACGCGATGACCACGGTGAAGTTCGCCAACTGATGGGTCCGGAACGCAAGGGACGCACCCACGGCCGCCGCCCGGGGGTGCGGAGGTGAAGGTCATTCTGAAGCGGATCGTGCTGCTCCCGGTCGTGCTGATCGGGGTGGCGCTGATCCTGTTTGCGGTGATCCATCTCAGCCCGACCTCGCCGGCGCAATTGCTGATCGCCGATTACGTCACGCCCGAGGTGCGCGCGAACATCGAAGCGAAGCTCGGCCTCGACCAGCCGCTGCCGATCCAGTTCGAGAAATACGTCGTCGGGCTGGCCCAGGGCGATCTCGGCGATTCGTTCCGCTACCGCGATCCGGTCAGCAAGCTGCTGCTCGACGTGTTGCCGTCGAGCGTCGCCCTGATCGCGTCGGGGCTGGTTGTCGCCCTGATCATCACCTTGCCGCTGGGCTTCCTGGCGGCGCGCTTCAAGAACGGCTGGCTGGACACCGCGATCCGCGGTTTCGTGGTCTGCGGCGTCTCGATCCCCAGCTTCTATCTCGGCATCGTCCTGATCCTGGTGCTGGGATTCTATCTTCACCTCATCCCGATCTCCGGCCGAGGCACGCCGCCGGACTTCTGGCATCTGATCGCGCCGGCCATCGTGCTCGGCGTCAACACCGCGGGAAGCAGCACGCGCGTGTTGCGCGCCGCTTTGCTCGACTCGCTCAACGAGGACTACATCCGGGCGGCGCGCGCCCGCGGCATCAACGAGCGCGCGATCCTGCTCAAGCTCGCGGGCCGCAACGCGCTGGTCTCGGCCGTCACCGTGTTCGGCGCGGATTCCGCCGGCATGATCGGCAGCGTGATCCTGGTCGAGACGGTGTTCGCGCGGCCCGGGCTGGGCCAACTCCTCTTCACCGGCCTGAAATACCACGACTTCCCGCTGATCTCCGGCTCGATCCTGGTGCTGCTGATCTTCGTGGTCGCGATCAACACCCTGGTCGACGTGCTGCATCTCGTGATCGACCCGCGCGTGCGCCAGGCCTGAGATAGATATGAAGTCGAGCCTCGCCCTTCCGATCGACATGCAGAAACGGCCGCTCATCCACCGCCGTTTCTGGAACTCCGATCCAAGGCGCCGCTTCACCAGCAATACGCTGGCCATGGTTTCGCTCTGCTGGCTGTTCGCGGTCCTGGCGGCGGTGATCGTCGGGCCGTGGTTCTCGGTCGACCCGAACGTCGCCGATGTGACGGCCCGGCTGAAGCCGCCCGGCGCCGATTTCATCCTCGGCACCGACCAGCTCGGACGGGACATGCTGGCCCGGGTCCTCGCCGGCGGCCGGGTCTCGCTGCTGGTCGCGGTGATGGCGACGGCCGTTTCGCTGACCATCGGCGTCTTCCTCGGTGTCGTCTCGGGATATCGCGGCGGTTTCCTCGACGATGCCATCACCCGCGTGTTCGACGTGCTGCTCTCCTTCCCGACGCTGCTGCTCGGCATCATCGTGATGGCGGCGTTCGGCGGCTCGCTCTTCACCGTGATCGCGGCCACTTCGATCGCGACGGTGCCGATGGTCGGCCGGCTGGCGCGGGCCGGGACGATCGGCATCAGACCGCGCGAATACATCCAGGGGGTGATCGCGCTCGGCATTCCGACCTCGCGCATCCTGCTGCGCCACGTGCTGCCGAACATCATCGTGCCGGTCCTGGTGCTGTCGACCGGGAACATGGGCCGTCTCGCTTTGGCGGAGGCGGGGCTCAGCTATGTCGGCGCCGGGATCCAGCCTCCCGATGCAAGCTGGGGCAATATGATCGCCGAAGGGCAGCCCTATCTCCAATATGCGTGGTGGGTGCCGGTGATCCCGGGCACGGTGCTCACCCTGGTCACGCTGGCCTTCAGCTTCGTCGGCGACGGCCTGCGCGATGCCTTCGATGTCCGCGAACTGGTGGTGCAGGGCGATGGAACCTGATCGTCTCGCCTTCGAGGATGTCACCATCACCTATACGCCGCGGACCAGGCCGGTGGCGGCGGTGCGCCACGTGACCCTGGCCGTCGAGGTGGGCCGAACCCTGGGCATCGTCGGAGAATCGGGCTCGGGCAAATCGACCATCGGTCTCGCCGCCATCCGGCTGCTCCCGGCCGGGACGCAGGTCATGGGGCGGATCACCCTCGGCGACACGGACGTGCTGCGGCTGCCGGAGCAGGAGATGCGCGCGATCCGCGGCCGTCGGATCGGGATGGTGTTCCAGGATTCCCTCGCGGCGCTGAACCCCGTCTTCTCGATCCATTCGCAATTCGTGCAGACCATCCGTCAGCATCACCCGGGGATGGGCCGTTCCGAGGCGAGCCGCCAGGCCGGCGAGATGCTGGAGGAGCTGGATATCCCCCGGGATCGCCTGCACAGTTTTCCGCACGAGCTTTCCGGCGGCATGCGGCAGCGCATCATGATCGCCACGGCGCTCGCGCCGGGGCCGTCCTTCCTGATCGCCGACGAATCAACCTCGGACCTCGATACGATCAGCCAGCGGCGGATCCTCGATCTTCTGCTGCGCGTGCAGAAGTCGCGCGGGCTGGGGCTCATCGTGGTCAGCCACGATCTCGGCGTGATCCATCATGTCAGCGAGCAGGTCGCCGTGCTCTATCGCGGCGACCTCGTGGAATTCGGCCCGACCCGCGAGGTATTGGCCAATCCCCGGCACGAATATACCAAGGGCCTGGTCAGGGTCAGCCGCAAGCAGAGGACGGAATCCGGCCTTCTCTATACCCTTCCATCGCGCGCCTCCGCCGATCCGGCGCGGCCGGTCGTGCCATGAGCGCGGCGCCGGATCGCGCCATGGCGCAAGAGCCCGCGCCGCTGCTCCGGGTGGAGAACATCGTCAAGCGCTACCGTCGGAGCGGTGCGCAGCGCGAGGATTTCTTCGCCCTGCGGGGCATCGACCTGACGGTCAATCACGGCGAGGTCCTGGCGCTGGTCGGCGGCAGCGGCTCGGGCAAGAGCACGCTCGGCCGCATCATGGTGCGGCTGATCGATCCGACCGCAGGCAGGATCTGGTTCAAGGGCGCCGACGTGACCAGGATCCGCGGCGCCGCCCTGCGGGCCTATCGCCGGCAGGTCGGCGTCGTCTTTCAGAATCCATATAGCAGCCTCAATCCGCGCATGACGGTCGGCGATGCGCTGGCCGAGCCGCTCTCGGTCTGGAATGTGGTGCCGCGCGGGGAAATCGCCGCCGAAGTCGCGCGGCTGCTGGAGAGCGTCGCGCTTCCGGCACATTATGCCGCGCGCCTGCCCCATGCTTTATCGGGCGGCGAGCGGCAGAGGGTGGCGATCGCCCGGGCCTTGTCGACCCGCCCGCAGTTCCTCGTCGCCGATGAGGCGGTTTCCTCGCTGGACGTTTCCGCCGCCGCCGAGATCATCAACCTCATCATCACCCGGCGCGCCGAGCTCGGCTTCACCGTTCTCTTCGTCACCCATGACCTCAGCGTGGCGAAGGTGCTCGCCGATCGGGTCGCGATCATGCATCGCGGCGAGATCGTCGAGGAAGGGCCGCCCGATCGCATTTTCGCGGCGCCGGCGCACGAATACACGCGGCTTCTCCTGGGCTCGCACCTGGCGCTTCCCAGCGAGCCCCTCGTCGATACCCGAACACAGTGAAGGACCTGAGCCTCGATGAAAGCTTCTATCCGAGACAGCAAGGCGACGGAGATCGTCTGCGCATATAGCTGCGGCTCCACATTCGAAGCCTTGCCGGCCAGCGTGGTGGACTGCGCCAAGCGGGTGATCCTCGATACGCTGGGATGCATGGTGTTGGGCAGCACGATCGATTCCGCCCAGGTCATGCGCAAGTTCGTGGCCTCGATCGGCGGATTGCCACAGGCCACCGTGATCGGCGGCGATCTGAAGGCGCCTGCCGGCTACGCGGCCTTGGCGAACGGCACCGCCGGCCATGCCGACGAGATGGATTCCTCGCATATCAGCTGGGGCCATCCGGCATGCATCGCCATCGCGACGGGCCTCGCGCTCTGCGAATCGCTGAAACTCGGCGGCAAGGAATTCATCAATGCGGTCGTGCTGATGCACGATATCGGCGCCCGCATGATGGCCGCCGCCGGCGGCCGGCAGGCGGTGATGGACACCCATCACAGCCATAGCAGCGCGCTCTACGCGATCGGCGCGGCCGCCGCCGCCGGGCGTCTGCTTCGGCTCAAGCCCGAGCAGATGCGGCATGCGCTGGCCCTGGCCTCGATGAACATCTCGTCGCCGGCCGCTTTCATGGACGAGAGCAACCATATGACCAAGGCGATGACCCACGGGCAGTCGGCCTATGCCGGCGTGACCGGGGCGATGCTCGCCTATAACGGGCTCGAGGGCAACGAGCGCATCCTGGAGAGCCGGCACGGGATCATGGATCTCTGGTGGACCGATCGCGCCGATGTGGGCGAGATCACGGCCAGGCTGGGATCCTATTTCAGCGTCACCGATACCGGATTCAAATACTACTCCGCCGGCTATCCGATCCACGCGCCGCTCTATGGCGCGCTCAGCCTGCTGCGCAACCACGGCATCAAGTCCGACCAGGTTGCGAAGGTCCGCGTCGGCATGGGCACGCAGAGCGCCGGGATCGTCGACTCACGCGACACGCCGAGCATCAGCCTGCAGGCGATGCTCAGCCTCGGCATGTTCCTCGGCAAGCTCGGCTATGAGGATGCCCATGACGAGGCGGCGCTCGAGAAGCCCGAAGTGAAGCGCTTGCGCAGCGTGGTCCAGATCTTTCGCGATCCCGATATCGACCGCCGCGCGCCGACCAGCCGTGCCGCCTGGGTGGAGATCACGACGCAGGATGGCCGGACGGTGCGGGCGGACGAGCAGCTTCCCCCGGGACACTGGGAATCGGGCGGCGCGCCCTGGGCCGATCTCGAGGAGAAGTTCACGGCGCTGGTGGTGCCGCGGCTGGGCCGGGATGCCAGCGTGGGGATCGCCCGCCTCGTGAAGTCGCTTGAGGACCAGTCGGATCTCGGCGAGCTCGCCCGGCTTCTGGCGCCGCGCGCGAAGGCTTGATCCCCGCAATCCGCGCGGCAGGGACGCCGGCCGGTTCATGGCGGCCGGCGTCCTCCTTTGCTAGGATCGGGCGAATGCAAGCAAGGGCGCGGCCGGCCCGGGGCCGTCGGGCGGGCGCGAGGTGACGATGGAGCTCCGGCATCTTCGGTATTTTGTCGCGGTGGCGGAGGAGCTTCATTTCGCCCGCGCCGCCGAGCGGCTCCACATCACGCCGCCATCGCTGACCCAGCAGATCCAGGCGCTGGAAGCCGAGCTCGGAGCCCGTCTGCTCAACCGCACGAAACGGTCCGTCCAGTTGACCGATGCGGGGCAGCGCTTCCTCGAAGAGGCGCGCAAGACGGTCCAGCAGGCCGAGCACACCGTGCAGGTCGGAAAGCAGGCCGGACGCGGCGAGGTCGGCCGCATCGAGATCGCCTATACGACCTCTTCCGCGTGCTCCGGTACGGTGGCGCATGCGATCTCCATGTTCCATGCGCGCTATCCGCTGGTCGAGCTGCATCTGCAGCGCCTGGAATCGCCCCAGCAGCTCATCTATCTGGCCGAAGGGCATATCGATGCGGGCTTCATGCGTCCGCCCAACCGGTATCCGGTCGGCCTGATGGGCATGCGCCTGGGGCATCAGCCGATCCTCCTCGCCATGCAGGCGAAGCATCCGCTGGCGGAATGCGAGATCGTCCAGTGCGAGAGTCTCGCCGGCGAGCGGTTCATCATGCCCTCGGTCGAGTCCGAGTTCGCGTTCAGCGGCTATGTCGGGGCCATCGCCGAGCAAGGCGGGTTCAACCCGCAGATCGTGCATCGCGCCCCCGACTACCTCACGATCGTCACCCTGGTGAGCGCCGGGCTCGGCGTGGCCGCGGTGCCGGCATCCTTCTCGCAGATCCATCTCCCGGGCGTCTGCTATCGCCCGACCGACCTCAAGAGCGGCGCCGAGCTCGTCCTCGGATATCGCCGCAGCGAGCGGGGACCGGCTGTTCGCAGCTTCATCCAGAGCCTGAAATCCATGGCCGCCGGGGCCGCCGAGGAAACTCAGCGATCGTCGGACTAGGCTTCGGCTGCTCCGCGGCGCGTGATGACGAAGCCGAAAGGACGGCGTTCGCAGACCCAGCCCGATGGCAGGTGCGGCTGAAGGTGTGCGACCTCATAGCGGGGTGCCTTGATCGACTGGCCGCGCAGCGGGCGCGGCATGTGCTCGATCACCAGGATCGTCCGGTCATCGAGCAGCGAGCAGATGTTCCGCATGTAGCGCGCCAGGCCGCGCAGCGGAACATGATGCAGCACGCGGTGTGAAAACACGAAATCGGGTCTCAACACCGCGGCCTCGCGCAAGCTGTTCCGCGAAATGACGTCGAGCTGGACTTTCTTCTGCTCGAGCAGCGCCCCCAGCCGCTGGCGCCCCAGAGCGTAGAAGCCGTCGGTCACGTCGAGCCCGACGAAGCGGCTGGGCGCGAGGTATCGGATGAAGGGCTCGGCGCACCACAACGAGCCGCATCCGTATTCGATGCACAGGTGATCGGGCCGCAGGCCGAGCTCGATCATCTGCGCCAGCCAGCGCTCCGCCTTCGCTCTGGTCGCGGCTTCGTCGCGGACCTCGAGGCCGAGCGTGTCGCGGAGCTTGCCGCTGGCCATGCGACGGAGCGTCCGTTTTGCATAGCGCTCCTCGGGCCGACCGCGCCAGATCGTCAGCCAAAGATCCCGCAGCCTTTCCCCGAGGCGACGGGGCGGCGAGGAAGTCTCCGTCTCGGTGCTCAGCCAACGCTCCGCTTGTCGCGGCGTCGCCCCGTTTCCGTTGTCCATGGGATTCCCTGCTACACACGCCATTGGAAAGCTGGTTGGCAGGTTTAAGAGCGGAACCTGACAAGAACCGGACAGAGGTCTGCATCGCCGCGTGGCCCGGGAACTTTTTGGACCGGGAGCGGTGCAAGGCGGCGCGTGCGTCAGCCTTCGCTCAGATCATCGCTCTAAAAGCGCTGCTCTCGCATCGAGGGAGCCGAACCATGACCGCCGTCGACGTGACGCCGCGCAGCCACGATCTGAGCCTTCGCGGATCGAGAACGCTCGATGAATGGTCGCTGCTGGCGCTGTTCCTCGTCGTCCAGGCCGTCGCCTGGACCGGGCTGCCGGCGACGGTCTTCACCGCGCCGCCTTCGAACACGGTCGAGCTGGCGCTCTGGGCGCGCGACTGGTTCATCGTGAACTACAAGCATCCGGGGCTTCCTGCCTGGCTGCTGGGATTCGCCTATGACGTTTTCGGGACCCATCTGTGGGTCTCGCTGCTGCTGGCGCAGCTTTGCATTGCCGCGACCTACGTCTTCGTCTTCATGCTCGGGCGCGACCTGATGGGGCCCGGCGAGGCGCTGCTGGGAACGCTGCTCCTGCCCGCCGTCTCGTATCTCACCCTCGGAACGCTGAAGTACAACCACAACATCGCCCAGCTTCCTCTCTGGGTCGGATTCATCCTCGGGCTATGGCGCGCATCGCGAAGCGACCGGCTGCCCTGGTGGATTTTCACCGCGGTGTTTGCCGCGCTGGGCCTCTACGCCAAGTTCACCATGGCCATGGTGATCGGGCTGGGCGCCGTCTGGATCCTGGTGGATGGGGAGGCCCGATCGCGTTTCAACAATCGCACGCTCTACATTGCGTTGTTGATGTTCGTCGTCCTTCTGCTTCCGCTTGCCGTTGCCCTCGGTGCGACCGGCTTCGGCTCCATCGAATGGGTTTCGCACGAATCGGCCAAGCGCGGCATTTCCGGGCTGCATTTCCTGCGCGACGTGGGCGAGACGGTGTCGACCATGGCCGGCGCTTTGATCGTGAGCCTTGGCTTGAATCGATTGTGGCAGCGACGGACGGTCGAGCCGGCGCCAGGCGGCGATCGTCGCGCTTTCGTCTTCCTTCTCCTGATGGGCGGAGGGCCGATCCTGCTGACGCTGATGATCGCTCTGGTCAAGCCGGCGAGGCTCGAATGGGCGGCGCCGATGTTCAGCATGATCGGCCTGGTCCTGGTTGGGCTCGTAAGTCGCCTCCGGGCGCTGCCGGAAGGCCGGGTCAAAGCCGGCCTGCCTCATGCCCTCCTGGCCCTCACCGCAAGCCTCTGCGTGCTGGGCATCCATCTGGACTCGGCCGTTCAGCACCGGGCGACCGGGCATATCGGGCGAACCTTGTGGCCGGCATCGGAGATCGCCGCACGCTTCGACGGGCTCTGGCAGAAGTGGACCGGCGGTCCGCTGCAGATCGTCGCCGGCGACGGCTGGACCGCCGGCATCGTCGGATTGATGAGCACCGGTCGCCCGTCGCTGTTCACCGATCTCGACCTGCAGCGCTCGCCGGCGATCACCGAATCTCGCCTGCGGCGCCAGGGCGCGCTCGTCGTCTGGACCGAAGGCTCGAGCTGGCAGCCGAGCCAGACCTTGATCGCCCAGTTCCCGCACGGAAGCGAAAGCTTCTTCGTCGGCCCCAAGCCTCGACAGCTCACCGTCGACTATCTGCTGGTCGCGCCCGGACAGTGGACCGACGCGGACACCGAGCAATGGCTGGAGCAGGGCGACTAGCGCTGCTCGTCTTATTTCCAATATGACGGAGGATTCCCGCGATGACGGATGCCGTGGCGATCGATCGCAGCAGGATGCTGAACAAGGTCCCGGAAGTGACCATCTTCTTCTGGATCATCAAGATCCTCTGCACGACTGTCGGAGAGACCGCGTCGGATTTCCTCAATGTGAATCTTAACTTCGGCCTGACCGGCACGTCGGTCGCGGCGGGAATTCTCCTCGCCGTCGCCTTGATCGTGCAGTTTCGCACCAGGCGCTACGTGCCGATCGTCTACTGGCTGAACGTCGTCCTGATCAGCATCTTCGGCACGCTCGTCACGGATAATCTGACGGATGCCCTGGGCTTTCCGCTCGAATACAGCACCGCGATCTTCAGCGCGCTGCTCCTTGTGACCTTCGCCGTGTGGTACCGGCAGGAGCAGACGCTCTCGATCCATTCGATCTTCACGTTCCGCCGCGAGGCGTTCTACTGGCTGGCCGTCCTGTTCACCTTCGCGCTCGGCACGGCGGCCGGCGACCTCATGGCCGAGGCGCTCGGCCTCGGTTACGGCACGACCGGGATGATCATCGTGGCGATCGTCGCGATCTTTGCCGTTGCCTGGCAGTTCGGGCTCGACTCAATCCTGGCCTTCTGGGTCATCTACATCATGACACGGCCGCTGGGCGCCTCTCTGGGCGACTATCTCACGCAGTCGCAAGCCCATGGCGGCCTCGGGCTCGGAGCGACGGTGACGACCGTGCTGTTCACGATCGGAATCGTCGCCACCGTCCTCTATCTCGCCGTCTCGAAGGCGGACGTGACGCAGGCAACCGTCGCGGAGGATCGGCCCGAAAGCCGATCGCGTTCATCCGTCGTCGCGCAAGTCGCGGCGGTCGCCGCTCTCTTCCTGGTGGCTTCGACCGGCGGCTACCTCTGGCGCGTGGACCAGCTCCGGCAAATGGCGTCCGCCGCCGGCCCGGCCGATCAATCCGCGCCGCTCGGAGACCTGTCCTCGTTCCGCGGCATGACCCAAGCCATGCTTGAATCGGTGAATGCAGGCGACTGGGCGAAGGCCAATGGCCATGCCAACGATATCGAGTTCGCCTGGGACAGTGCCGAGGCTCGCCTGCGGCCCATGAATGCGGAAGCGTGGGCGACCGTCGATGACGCGATCGACAAGGCATTGCGGGAGGTTCGCGCCGTCGCGCCGAGCCAGGAAAGTGCGCGGATGGCGCTTCAGGACCTGCTGGATAAGACGGCCAACCCCTGATGTCGATGCGCCGGCCCTCGGCCGATTAATGCCACAGCAAGGCCATGAGCGAGCTCGACACGCAGACCAGCGCGACGACGATGATCAGCAGCCAGATCGTTTCTGAATGAATGCGCCGCTGCATTTTCGGTGCAATATCAAAGGCCTGTCGTGGCAGCCCAAGCAGGCGATCGCCGGTAAGAGATTGCTCAGCCTTCTTGACCCAAGGCAATAGCAAAAGCGGGACTCGCCGGCGGCGGTCTTGGCCGGCCAGCGCCGATCGCGGCACGGATATGAGACCGAGTCCGGGATCGCTCAGCCGGCCGAATCGCGAAGGTCAGTGCCTGGTCAGGAGGAGATGGATGAGATTCTCCTCGAAGGTGTCGAGATCGGAGCCGAGCTCCGCGGTCGAGCCCGCAAACACGACGCGGCCTTTGGCGATGACACTGATCTCGGTGCAGAGATTGCGGATCTCCTGGGCGTCATGGCTGCTGAGGAACGTCGTTACGTTCTCCCGCGCCGCCAGCCCGCGCAGAAAGTCCCAGGTCTCTCTTTTCGCCGGCAAGTCGAGGCCGCGGGTCGGCTCGTCGAGGAAGAGCACCTTCGGCTCTCCCATCAATGCCCGCGCGATCTCCACACGGCGCTTCATTCCGGTGCTGTAGGTGGCGATCAGCCGGCCGCGAAAGGCGCGGTCGAGGCCGACCTTGTCCAGGCTGCGCTCGACGACGCCTTCGGGATCCGGAAGCCGCCGGATACGCGCGAAATAGCCGAGATATTCCCGCGCCGTCCAATCGGATTGGCTTTCGCTGGTTTCGTCGCTGACCAGACCGATCAGGCCGCGGACGGCGATCGGATCGGCGGAGACGTCGTGGCCCCACAACCGGGCGCGGCCCGCGGTGGGGGGCAGGAGGGTCGTCAGCATCCGGATGGTCGTCGTCTTGCCGGCGCCGTTCAGTCCCAGAAACCCGAACAGTTCCCCCTTGCGGACCCTCAGGTCGACGGAATCGACGGCGACGAAGTCGCCGAACCTGCGCGTCAGATTCTCGGTTTCGAGTGCAAAATCGGTCATCGTGTCCGCCGCCACCGCCGGAAGCCTGCAAGGAGGCACAACAGGGGGAAGAAGGCGCCCGCGGCGCTCATTTCATAAATCGCGGTGGAGATATGGGCTTCGATCGCGCCCCGCATCGTCACCGCCTTCGGCTGACCGTCGTCGCCGGCCAGCGTGTAGGTCACATTGACATCAAGCGGATAGCGCACGCCGCCAAGATCCCACGGCTTGGTCGGCGTGAAGGCGATCGGGATACGGGCGATCCAACCGGAGGCGATGCGCCGGCCGTCGGGGGCCATCGGTCCCTGGCCGGCGGGATAGTCGTATTTCTCGAGATGACCGGCCGCTTGCGCGACGGCGCCGGGATCGGCAGCGACGTCGAGGCCGCTCTGCCCGGTAAGCTGCATCTGCAGGGTGGCCACGGTCGAGCGCGCATCGACCGGCAGGAAGATCAGCAGGTCCTGCTTCGTCGCGATGTCGGTCGGAAAAGTCGGCCACTGGTCCCGGTTGAGCAGCGTGTCGCAGCACCGCGCCGGCGCCGGCTGTCCGGGATCGACCAAAGCGAGGTTTCCACCGCCGCGCAGAAAAAGGCCCGGGATGTCCGGCGCATTGTTTGGGGCGGGTGCCGCCAATGTGTAATCCGTGTCGCTCTGCGCGATCGGGATCAAGATCAAGAGGACGACGATCCCGGCCAGGATCCAACGCTGGCCGCGTGAGGCTTCCCAGGATTCCACCCCTTGCAGCTTCAGGAACACCCAGGCGGCAAGGGCGAGGGCGCCCAGCAGAACGACGGCAAAACAGATCCACGTCGCTGTCGTCGTGGCGGGCAGCGTACCGACTGCCAGCGTGAAGCCGAGAGCGTTCTTCAGAAGAACCAGGGGACTCAAGAGAACGAAGTGCCCGCTCGCGCTTGCGCCGTAGCCGCGCGCCACCAGCAGCTCCTGCAGCGGAACGAGAACGGCGAAGATCAGCATCAGGCCCACGGCGGTCGCGACCGGGGCGGCGACGCTCCGGCCGATGAAGACGACGCCGACGAGGCTGCCGACTGCGATCGAAATCAGCAGGATGCCCGGCGCCCACAGCAGAAAGCGGCCCAGCAGATAGGGCATGCCGACATGGCCCACGAAAACCAGCATCGTCGGGATGAGCGCGAGGTAGTAGGCGAGCGCCAAAGTGAGCACGACGAGAAGCCGCGCGGCGAGCCAGTTCGATCGGGAAACCGGCGCGGTGAAGAGGCTCTCGACGAAGCGATTGGCGCGCGGTGTCGCGAGCATGCCCGCGGTCATCGGCAGGAATCCGAGAGGGACGAGGAAGTAGGCGATGACGCCATAGCTGTCGAGCCACGTGTCTTGCGACGCGACCGCGGCCAATCCTCCCAGGCCCAGCAACACGACGGCCGTCCCCAGCAAGGCGAACCGTCCTCGGGTGACGGATCGAAGTTCCTCGGAATAGAGAGTCCACATCTCGGGCAGGCCCAATTCGTTTCGGCGGGACGGCGCCGTCAGCCGCGGCGCGGGGAGGACAACCATTGCAATCCGACCTGATGAATTCCTGACGATCGGGGTCGCGAGCCGATGGAGTCGCAATGGACGGAACGGAGGCCGGCCGGTCTGGAGATTCGCGGCCAAGGCCGAGTTTTGTTTTTTCAAAGGCCGGTCGAGCCCTTACCTCGATCGATTCCAGGACGACTGCCGCCCGAGCGGCTCCTTCACGGCAGGCGCGTTCGCGTCGTGCTTGGGATCCGGCACATGAGTGCCTTGTTCGCGCAATTCCCACCCCAGTTCGAGCCCGCCATATCCGAACGCCGCGATCACGCAGAGGAGAACCCCCAGCGGGACGATCCTCGCTGCGGGGATTCGGTGAGCCGGCATGATTACTGGGACGTCCTTTTGATCAGGCGACCGGTTCCGTCATCGAGCGATGCGATCAGCACGACGATCGCGATCCCGAACAGCAGGACCACGCTGCTCCCCGCAGTGCCCATTCCGAGCCCGCCGATCTGCCTCGGATGAATCATGTAGTTGCCCAACGAGGCGCCGCCGCATCGCATGGCGATGCAGGCGGCCCAGAAGTGAAGTGCGCCCCGCGTCTGGAGGACGACATAGGAGCAGGCGATCAATGCAAAAGCCTCTATGAAGACGAGGCTGCTCACGAGGTATCCAAGGCCGATGCGTTCGGAGAGCCAGTCGTCGACGGAAGTTCCCAGAGAAAAACTCGAGATGACCGCCAGCCAGTACAGCAGCTCGGATTGCATGGTCCGAGCGGTCGGGATCGAGAGGATCCGCTCCGATCGACGCCAGACCGCGAAAATCCCGCCGAGAAGAATCGCGAAGAGCGGTGCGGTGATCGCGGGGCCGATGCCGCAGGTCACGACCAGCACGTCGCTGATCAGCGTTCCGGCCACGCTGGCGATCACCACCGCCGTCCAATACGCCCAGGGCCTGTAGCGCTTTTGTGCCAGCTGCACCGCAACGGCGGCGGTGAAGAGGGGGATCACGATCGCCGCCGCGCCGGCTTCCCCGATCTGCCAGTGCAGAGATAGCTGATCCGCAAGCGTCTGCCCGGCGGTCACGGTCAGAAGCGTCAGCAGCCAGAAATCGAGCGTCAGGTCCGGCAGGCGCCGGCTTCGCGCGGCAGGCGCTGCAAAGGCGCTCCGCATCACTTGACGATCACCTGCAACGCCTGGAGGAAGAGGTCGTCCGCCTGGCTGTCCTCGTGATCGCGGCACTCCTCGGCGCCCTGCTGTTCGAGACCGCGGATCCTTATTGCGTCATTGGCGTTGCGCGGGGGATTCTCGTTTTCGACGATGCGCAGGCGCGCAAAGACCGCTTCGCAGGGGACGGCGCCCACTGCATTGACGACCTGATAGAGCAGCGCCGCCGACACCGCCCCGACAAACAGCGAGGCGGCCAGAATAACCCGCATTTGCACACCCTCCGGGATTGCCGCGGCCGATCTTTGCCGTGGTAATCCCCAGCACCTGTCCGGTGGGTGTACGCCCGACGACTTACCTTTCCCTTTCCAAGGCTCTGCGGTCTCGCCCGGGTGCCGGGACGCGAGCGCGCATGCGGGGGAGATGTCTCATCCCCCTGGAAGCGCTGCCGTTTCGCGACTATTTCCGGCCTTGTTTCGGCAGGTCGACGACCCGCAGGTAGGGGCGGAGCTGCTTCCAGCCTTGCGGGAAGCGCTTCCGTGCCTCCTCGTCGCTCAAGGACGGGACGATGATCACCGGCTCGCCGGGCTGCCAGTTGACCGGGGTCGCCACCTTCTCGCCGTCGGTGAGCTGCAGGCTGTCGATGGTCCGCAGGATCTCCGCGAAATTCCGCCCGGCGCTTGGCGGATAGGTGAGGATGAGGCGGATCTTCTTCTGCGGGTCGATCACATAGACCGAGCGGACCGTGAGCTTCGGATCCGAATCCGGATGGATCATGTTGTAGAGGTTGGAGACTTTCTTATCGGCGTCTGCCAGCATGGGGAAATCGACAGTCTGGCCCTGGGTCTCCTCGATATCCTCCTCCCAGCCTCGGTGCGAGTCGACGGGATCGACCGAGAGCCCGAGGGTCTTCACGCCGCGCTTTTCCCATTCCGGCCGCAGGCGCGCGACTTCCCCGAGCTCGGTGGTGCAGACCGGCGTGAAGTCCTTGGGATGGCTGAACAGCACGCCCCAGGAATTCCCGAGCCATTCGTGGAAACGGATCTTGCCTTTGGTGCTTTCCTGCTCGAAATCGGGTGCGATCTGGCCAAGCTGCAGCGACATCTGTTCCTCCTGATGAAAGTTGATTCAGTCGTTGAAGTGACGGCCTTCCGTCACCTCGGTCACGTATCCGGCGCGGATGGCGTAGTCGCCGAAATGCTCGTTCGGCCGGCGGTCGCGCGCGAAACCGGCGACGACTTCCTCGATCGCGCGCAGGATCGCGTCCTCGCCGACATTCTCGAGATACATCTTGTTCAGGCGCTGGCCGTGGAAGCCGCCGCCGAAATAGAGATTGTATTTTCCCGGCGCGCGCCCGGTGAGGGCGATCTCCGCGATATAGGGGCGCGAGCAGCCGTTCGGGCAGCCGCTCATGCGCAGGGTGATCGGTTCGTCGAAGAGCCCATGCTTCGACAGGATCTGCTCGATCTTCTCGACCAGGTGCGGGAGATAGCGCTCGGATTCCGCCATGGCCAGACCACAGGTCGGCAAGGCCACGCAGGCAAGCGCATTGAGCCGGAGGCCGCTCTGGCGATTGAGCGCGGCCAGGCCGAACTCCGAGAGGATCGTCTCCAGCTCCGCGCGACGCTCCGGCGCGACATCGGCGATCGTCAGGTTCTGGTTGGGCGTCAGGCGGAAGTTGCCGAACTTTCCGCGCGCCACCGCCCGCAACCCGTCCAGAATGGGGCGCTCGGCGGCGTTGGTGATGCGCCCGCTCTCGACGAGCAGCGTGTAATGCAGGCGGCCGGCTTCTCCGGTGGCCCAGCCGAACGGATCGCTGTTCGACACGAAGGAGAAATTGCGTGTCGGCGCGAAGGCGAAGCCCTGCCGCTCCTCGATCTCCTGCTTGATCCAGTCGAGACCCTTGTCGTCGATCGTGTATTTGAACCGCGCATGCGCCCGATCGACCCGGTCGCCGTAATCGCGCTGCACCGACATCACCGCATCGACGACGGCGAAAACCTTGTCGGTGGGGACGAAGCCGATCACATCGGCTAGCCGCGGATAGGTGTGCGGCGCCTGATCGGTCCGTCCCATGCCGCCGCCGATGGCGACGTTGAATCCGTCCAGGCGATCGGCCGTGCCCGAGGCGATGAAGCCCAGGTCCTGCGCGTAGACGTCGATATCGTTCACCGGCGGAATGACGAAGCCGATCTTGAACTTCCGTGGCATATAGGTCGAACCGTAGAACGGCTCTTCCGGACCGCTGCTCTTCTTGCGCTCTTCGCCGTACCAGATCTCGCCATAGGCGCCGGTCTTGGGGACCGCGTGATCGCTCACCCGCTTCGCAAGGTCGTACACTTCGGCATGCAGCGCGGAGAGCTGCGGATTGACCGAGCACATCACGCCGCGTGAATCGTCGCCGCATGCCGCCCTGGTATCCAGGCCGACATCGTGCAGGCCCTGGATGAGGGACCGCAGATTCTGCTTGAGGACATAGTGGAACTGGAAGGTCTGCCGGGTGGTAAGGCGGAGGGAGCCCTCGCCATAATCGCGCGCAAGCGAATCCAGCTTCAACCATTGCTCCGGCGTGCAGACGCCGCCCGGAAGCCGGACCCGCACCATGAAGGAGAAAGCGGGCTCCAGCTTCTGATGCCGCCGCTCGTCGCGGATATCGCGATCGTCCTGCTGATAGATCCCGTGGAACTTCATCAGCTTCGGATCGCTGCCGGGGACGGCGCCGGTGATCTCGTCGAGTAGGCCGTCCAGAATGGTGCCGCGAAGCTGGTCGCTGCGGGCCTTCAGCGATTCATCCGGCCCGAGCTTCTCGAGAGGTTGCGACCGGTCGCGGCCGCGATCTGTTGCCGATGCGTGCATTGGGGACACTCAGTAGACGTCGACTTGATAGCGCTGGCCGCGTTGCAACTCGCCGAGATACTCGTCGGCAGCCGACTGGCTGAGCCCGCCCTTCTGCTGCACGATGTCGCGCAAGGTGCGGTGGACGTCCGGCGCCAGATTGGCGGCGTCGCCGCAGACGTAGATATGTGCGCCCTCCTGCATCCAGCCGTAGAGCTCGGCCCCATGTTCCTGCAGGCGATGCTGGACATAGACTTTCTCGGCGCGGTCGCGCGAGAAGGCGACGGACATCCGGTGCAGCACCCCGGATTTCAGCAAAGCCTGCCATTCGGTCTGGTAGAGGAAGTCGCTGTGGAAGTTCCGTTCGCCGAAGAAGAGCCAGGATCTCCCGCGCGCGCCGCGGATCTCTCGCTCCTGCAGGAAAGCGCGGTATGGCGCGACCCCGGTTCCGGCGCCGATCATCACGATGGGCGCATCATCCTCGGGCAGGCGGAAATGCGGATTGGCTTGGACATAGACCGGCAGGGTGTCGTCCGGTTTCACGCGCTCGGCCAGATGTCCCGAGGCGACGCCGGTGCGCGCCTCGCCATGCAGGGCATAGCGCAGGGTCGTCACGGTGAGATGAACCTCATCCGGAGCATAGGCCTGGCTGGAGGCGATGGAATAGAGCCGGGGCTGCAGCGGCCTCAGGCCCGAGAGGAAGGCCTGCGGCGCGACACCGGCGACCGGATACTGGCGCAGGATATCGATCACATGGTGATCGCGCAGGAAGGCGGCGCGCTGCGATTGATCGCCGGTCTTCAACGCGGCCAGCGCCGATGCGCCGCTCAACTCCGCCCAGCGGTCGATGAAACGCGGTGTCGATGCGCTGATGTCGAAATGGCCGGTCAGCGCTTCGCCCAGGCTGGTCGGAGAATCGTCCAGCGTCACCGGCGCGTCGGCCGAGAGCGAAAGCGTTTGCAGAATGTCCTCGACCAAAGCCGGGTCGTTTCTGGGGAGGATGCCCAGGGCGTCGCCGGGCGCGAAGGAGAGGCCCGATCCGTCGAGCGAGAACTCGATATGCCGCGTCTCCTTGCTCGATCGGCGGCCGGTCAGCGCGATGTTGTCGATGACCGTCGCGGCGAAAGGATTGCGCTTGTCATGGACCGGCACGGCGGCGGGTGCCGATAAGGGCTTGGCGAAAACGGTGGAGGAGGTCGCGCCGCCGGCATCCGGCGCGATCGCGGCGATGACGGTCTTGATCCAATCCGCGGCGGGCTTGTCGTAATCGACATCGCAATCGACCCGCGGCGCGATCCGCGCGGCGCCGAGCTCCGCAAGCCGGCGATCGATGCGCTTGCCGGCTTCGCAGTAGAACTCATAGGTGGAATCGCCCAGCGCCAGGACCGCATAGCGCACCTGGCCGAGCTTGGGCGCCTTGCGCCCTTCCAGGAACTCGAAGAAGCCGAGCGCCGATTGCGGCGGATCCCCTTCTCCATGGGTGCTGGTGATGATGAGCAGATCCTGCTCATCCTTCAGCTTGCGTGTCGGATAGCCGGCGAGATCGGCGAGGCTCGCCTGCAGGCCGCTCGCACCCGCGGCCTGGACCAGGGATTTGGCCAAGGCTCGCGCATTGCCGGTCTCGCTGCCGACGAGCACCGTCAGGCTCCTTGTATTGGCGCTCGCTCCCGCCATTGCGGAGGTCGAGGGGAATGACGCCAGCGCCTCGCCTTCGCCGGCCAGCGCCGAGCGCGCGCCGCGATGCAGGCCGGCGAGATAGCCGCTCAGCCAAAGCGCCTGATCCGGCGTCAGTGAGCCGGTCAGGGATTCGACCATGCGGAGCTGGTCGACCGTCAGGCCAAGCTCGCGAAGGTTATAAATAACACTCATCGTTTGTATTTATGGTCAATTCACAATGCCAGCCGCTGGCTGGTTATGTAGGCGGCGGCCTTAATTACACACAAACGAATATTGTTGCGGGTTGTCAGCAAAGTTTTTGATATTAAACGCCATGGATATCGACCTGGCGCGCACGTTCCTGGAGGTGGTCAGCAGCGGCAGTTTCGTGGCCGCCGCCGAGCGGCTGCACCTCACCCAGACGGCGATCAGCGCGCGGATCCGCACCCTCGAGGAGCAGGTCGGCCGGCGCCTCTTCATCCGCAACCGCAGCGGCGCCCGCCTGACCCCGGCCGGGGAGCGGTTTCGCCGCGATGCGCTCATCCTGGTGCAGGTTTGGGAGCGGGCGCGCCAGCGCGTCGCGCTTTCGGCCAGTCACGTCAATGTCGTCAGCATCGGCGGCGAGCTCAGTCTGTGGAATCCGGTTCTCGTGGACTGGCTCGGCTGGATGCATCGGAACCATCCCGAGATCGCGCTGCGCGCGGAGGTCGAGGCGCAGGACGATCTCCTGGACAAGGTCCGCAGCGGCGCCATCGACGTCGCGGTCCTCTACAGCCCGCCGCCCCAGCCGGATCTGGCGACCGAGCTGGTGCATGAAGAGAAGCTTGTCATGGTGACGACGAGGGAGGACTGCTCCTTCGATCCCGCGACATATGTCCATGTCGATTGGGGCGCCGATTTCAGGGCGAGCGAGCAGGTCGCGTTCCCTCATCTCTCGGACCCGGCGGTGGCGGTCTCGCTCGGCCCGCTCGCTTTGTCCTATCTCCTGAATGTCGGCGGCTCGGGATACTTTCGCCTCAGCGCCGTCCGGCAATACCTCGCCGATCGGCGGCTCCGGCCGGTCGAGTCCGCGCCGGAATTTTCCTATTCCGTGCACATGGTTTATTCGGCACGCAACGATGCCGACATCGTCGATCTGGTGCGCACCGGATTGCGCGCATCCACGGAATGAGCGGTCAGGCGGGATAATTGAGATCGGGTCCGACCGGGACCGCGCCTTCCGTCATCTTCGCCGGATCGACCTCATCCTTCGCCATCAAGTGGTAGACGGTGCGGCCGGCATTCATCAGATAGTCGGCGACGATCCGACGATGGCATCGCCACCAGACCGCCTCCGCGCACATGATCGCCGTGCGCTGTTCCGCGGAGACGTCGAGCAATCGCGCGAAGCCTTCCTTGAACGGCGCCGAGAGGGCGTAGTCGGCGTAGTTATGGAAGCTGGCATTGGTCCAGTAGCCGTTTTTGTCGGATCGAATATCGGACTTCTTGCGCAAGCCGCCGAGCTCGGCGATGCGCATATGGCCGATCTGATACTGCGCCAGCTCCTTCGGCAGGACCTCCAGGTTGTACTGCGGGTTCGTTCGGGAGCGCGGCACGCGCCGGATGTCGACGACAAGCCGAACATCTCCGGCGCGAAGCAGTTCGACAAATTCAGGGATCGTTCGGGTCGAATGCCCGATCGTGTAGACGGGAAGAGGCCGGCCCATGCCGCGCTTTGCTTTCTGCGATGTCGGAGCGCCGCCCATCAAACAACCTGCCGGGATAGTGGTTCCGGCGCCATCCTTGACTCCAAATAGGCCCTTCGCTACTATGTCCGAGTTTGGAACGTTCCAAAAGATGAACGGACAAAAGGGAGGGAGTAGCGATGGCGAATAAAACAAAAGGCGCGATGGCATCCCCGAGGCGGGGTTCATCGAAGTCGAAAGCGGCCAAGGCGGGGATCTCGCGCCGCGCTTTCGTCGCGGGATCGGCGGGTGCCCTGGCGCTCGGGGGCATCTCGGGATTCTCCAGGTCGAGCCGGGCGGATAACGGCGAGGTCGTCGTGATGGCCTGGGAGAACTACGTCGATCCGGAGATCCAGAAGCGCTTTACCGCCAAGACCGGAATCGCCATGCGCGGCATCCCCGCGGATTCCGATCAGGACATGTTCACCAAAGTGTCGGCGGGCGGCGGCGACCAGTACGACATCGTGTTCGCCAACGCCGGCTTCTGTCCGACCTATCACAAGGCCGACCTGACCGAGCCGATGGATCTCGGCGAGATCCCGGCTTCGAAGAACCTCTGGCCGATCTTCAAGACCAACACGACCTTCCCGTACCTCACCCAGGACGGCAAGGCGCTGCTCTATCCGAGCATGTGGGCCTCCTTCGGCATCTGCTGGAACACCGAGCTGTTCAAGGTCCCGGAGCCCTATTCCTGGAAGTCGCTCTGGGATGCGCCGAAAGGCAAGGTCATCGTGCAGGGTGCGGGCGACGATTTCCTGAGCATCGCCGGTCTCGCTCTGGGCGTGCCCCGGGACCAGATCTACTCGATGACCGGCGACAGCCTGAAGAAGGCGGCGGACTATCTGCGGCAGCTGAAGCCGTTCCAGATCAGCAACAGCTCCGATGCCGTCACCGCCGACGCGATCCGCACTGGGAAAGCCGTCGTCGGCCAGGCGACCAGCCTCGGCCTCGCCTACCGGATCAACCAGAAGGCCGGCAAGAACGTGGCGGAGATCCAGCTCCCGAGCGAGGGGGCGCTCGGCTGGGTCGACGGCCCGCAGCTCGTCAAGGGCGCCAAGAACCGCGCCAATGCGCTCAAGTTCATCGACTTCCTGATGGGCGACCCGGACATGCAGGACTGGCTCTGGCAGGCCAATGTCTTCGGCATGGCGAGCCAGACCACCTCGGAGCGCATCATGAAGGCCGGCGACAAGCTGAACGCCCCGGTCTACGATTCGCTCGGCGGCATGAAGCCGGAGCTCGCGACCAACATGCTGTTCCAGGCGCCTTCGAACAATCCGCCGGAATGGGCTGCGGCCTACGACGCGGTGCTTGCCGATTAATTCCGCGCCAAGGCTCGACCGAGGCGAGCGACGCGCCTTGGCTGAGTGTCCGGAGTGCTGATGGACGAGGTTCAGTCGCCGACTGCCGGAGCGCAGCCCGGCCCAGCAGGTTCGACCCCAGCGGGTTCGACCCCGGCGGGACCGATTGCAGCGGGATCGATGCCGACGACATCGGTCCCGCCGGTCGGGCGCCGCCTCGGCCGCGGCCTGGAGAATCCGCTGCTTCCACTGCCGGCGGTGCTGGCGGTGGCGATCGGGTTCTTCGCGCCGCTTGCCGTCCTCATCGTTTATTCCTTCTGGCCGACGGTGAACGGACGGATCGTCCATGACTGGACCATGGCCAACTACATCCGGTTCTTCACCGGCGAGGCCTATTGGCGGATGCTGCTGCGGTCCTTCGGACTCTGCGCGCTGGCATCCGGGCTCACCGTGGTGCTCAGCTTCCCGTTCGCCTATTTCGTGGCGGCCAAGGTGCCGCCGACCAAAAGGCTCGGCTGGATCCTGATCGCGATCATTCCGTTCTGGACCAGCTACCTGATCCGGGTGCTCGCCTGGCTCAACATGTTCGGCGATCAAGGGCTGATCAACCAGGCGCTGCTGGAGACGGGCCTGATCAATGCGCCGCTCGAGTTCTTCGGCTTCGGCAAACCGGCGATCATCATCACCTTCGTGTACCTCCTGTTTCCACTCTCTTTCCTCGCGACCTACATCGCCATCGAGCGGATCAACCCCGCGATGCAGGACGCCGCCGCCGATCTCGGCGCGCGGCCGTGGCGCAAGCTGGTGACGATCACCCTGCCGACCGCGCGTTCCGGCATCGTCGCCGGCTTCATCTTCGCCTTCATCGGCATGCTGGGCGACTACGCGACGCCGCAGCTCATCGGCGGGACCAGCGGCACCCTCTATGCGAACCTGATCACGAACCAATTCGGCTACTCCCTGCAATGGGGATTCGGCGGCGCGCTCGCGGTGCTGTTCCTGGTCGCCATCCTGCTGCTGGTGATCGTGCTGCGGGCGATCGTCGGCGGAGTCGATGCGGCCGGCGAATATACCGGCGGATACACGCATCGGCGCGCACCGGTGCTGTTCGGCTACTCGATCCTCTATCTCATCTTCCTCTACACGCCGCCGGCGCTGCTCGTGCTGCTGGCGTTCAACAGCTCCGAGGAAAGCGGCCTGCCGTTCATCGGCTTCACCACCCGCTGGTTCGGGGAGGTGATCAACAACGCGGTCCTGCTGGACGCGCTCTGGACCAGCCTGAAGGTCGCCGTCTCCGCCGTTCTCATCAGTGCGGCACTCGGCACGCTGGCGGCGGTGCAGATCGTGCGCGTGAGGGGCAGCATGCGATCCTTCAATCTCGGGATGATCTCGGTTCCCCTGTTCCTGCCGCCTTTGGTGCTCGGGCTGGCGATCATCGTCGGCCTGCATGCGGTCGGCATTCAGCGCGGCCTCTGGACCATCATCGCCGGCCATACCATCCTGACGCTGCCGGTCGTCACCTTGATGATCCTGGTGCGGCTGGAAGGGCTCGACCGCAACCAGGAGACCGCGGCGATGGACCTCGGCGCCCGGCCGTGGCGCGCCTTCCTGACCATCTCGGTGCCGCAGGCTTTGCCGGGGATCCTGGCCGGGGTGATGATCGCGTTCGCGATCTCGCTCGACGAGTTCATCCTCACCTTCCTGGTCACCGGCTCGCAGCAGACGCTGCCGCTCTACATCTTCAGCTCGTTGCGGATCCGCGTGACGCCCGCGCTCAACGCGATCTCGGCGCTGATGCTGGGCGCCTCGTTCGCGCTCCTGACCATCGGCGCGCTGATCGCCACCGGGCGGGAGAGACTGCGCGGCCGCGCGCGAGCGGGCGGGTAGGCCGCGATCGCAGAGGAGGCATTGTCTTGAGCATGCATACCGATCGAGAGCAGGAGATGCCGGGGCGCCCCGCATTGACCTGCACCGACCTCCGGGTCCGCTATACCGGCCAGCACCTCTATGCCGTGGGCTCGCCGACGGTCGGCGTCTCGTTCTCGGTCAACCGCGGCGAGCTCTTCGCGCTGCTCGGGGCCAGCGGCTGCGGCAAGACCACCACCTTGCGCATCATCGGCGGTTTCGCCGAGCCCACCACCGGCCGGATCGAGATCGAGGGCGTGGATGTCACCCGGCGCCAGCCCTATGAGCGCCCGACCAACACCGTGTTCCAGAGCTACGCGCTGTTCCCGCATATGCGTGTCGACGGCAATGTCGGCTACGGCCTCAAGATGGACGGCGTGCCCGCCGCGGAGCGGGACCGGCGGGTGAAGGAAACCCTGGCGCTGGTCGGCCTCGGCGGCATGGAACGGCGCCGGATCTCGGAGCTCTCCGGCGGCCAGCAGCAGCGCGTGGCGCTCGCCCGGGCGCTGGTGAAGCGGCCGGCGGTGCTGCTGCTCGACGAGCCGCTGGGCGCGCTCGACCTCAAGGTCCGGCGCCAGATGCAGGACGAGCTGGTCCGCATCAAGCAATCGACCGGAACCACGCTGATCCACGTCACCCACGATCAGGAAGAGGCCTGCGCGATCGCCGACCGGATCGCCGTCATGAAGGACGGCATGATCGTGCAGATCGACACGCCGGAGGCGCTCTATCGCACGCCGCGCAATTCCTACGTCGCCGGCTTCATCGATGCCGGCACGATCGTGCGCGGCCGCAACAGCCGCGACGGCGGCGCGATCGAGGTGGCGCATCCCGACGTGCAGTTCCGCGGCACCCTCCCGGCCTATCTCGACGGCGTGGCCGCGATCGCGGCGATGCTGCCGCGCAACCGGATCAAGGTCAGCGCCCTGAACGGCGCCGGGCAGTCCGGCGTGCGCGGCACGATCGAGCGCCTGGTCTTCACCGGCTCGATCTTCAACCTGCATGTGCGCGTCGGCGCCGAGCTCGAGATCCGCGCCGCCGTCACCATCGAGGAGGCGGCCCGGCTCGGCGAGGAGAACCTCCGCCCGGGCGCGATCGTGAAGCTCGACTGGCGTCCCGAGGACATCGTCTTCGTCGAGGACCTGGACGCCGTCCCGACCAAGCGCCCGCGCGCCTACGCCTGACCGGCCTCGGCCCTGTACCTTTACGGCCCGGGGCGGTTTCGAGGGGGCGTCAAGGTGGAAACCTTCCTGGGATGTGAAGAGCTTAGCCCGATCCGCGGGGGTCAAGCCGTTTTCCTTGTTTTGTCTAGGCCCGGTCTAAGTTGGACTGTGCAAAAGGCACCGGCGCAGAGCCTCAAGCAAAGTGCGCGGCTGCAAGAACGAGGGATTTTAATTTTGTGGATGAGCGCGCGCAGATTCTCATGCGCGAGATGGAGTATAGTTCGTCTTTTGTTCTTTTGCAAGGATTGAATCCTCGGTTCGAGCTTGACCGGGCATCTGGTGGCAGGATTGGCACGAGATTGCCGGGTCGAGCCCGGCAATGACGCCTGTGTCTGGTGGCAGGACGAGCACGAGATTGCCGGGTGAAGCCCGGCAATGACGTCTGTGTCTGATGGCAGGACGGGCACGAGATTGCCGGGTCGAGGCCGGCAATGACGTCTGTATCTGATGGCAGGACGGGCACGAGATTGCCGGGTCGAGGCCGGCAATGATGCCTGTGTCTACGCGCCGGTGATCTCGCTGATCTTGACCCAGCGGCGTTCGGCGGCGGCGCGTTCCATGGCGTCGCAGACTCCTTGCACCGCGAGGCCCTGGCGGAAGTCGGGATCCCAGGGGCCCTTGGGCCAGGCCTGGAGCAGATCGGCGAACTGGTTGACGAAGCTCGATCCGTAACCGACGCCCTGGCCGATCGGCCACCAACTGGCGGCGTAGGGATGGGTCGGATGCTCGGCGCGGATACGCCGCATGCCGTAGAGACCGGCGGCATCGCCGCCATCGCCATAGAGCAGCTCGTTGAGCCGCGCATAGTCGAAGCGCAAGGTGCCCTTGGTGCCGTTGACCTCGATGGTGAAATCGCAGGGGCGGCGCACGCAGCTCCGCGCCATCTCCAGCACGCCGCGGCAGCCATTGGCGAAATTCATCAGCGCCGAGGAGGCATCGTCGATCTCGACCTTCCGCTGCGCGCCGGGCTTTTCCGGATTGGCCCGCTCGGGCACGAAGGTCGCGGATTGCGCGCTCACCTCGGCGACCGCGCCGACCATCCAGAGCGCCATGTCGATCATGTGGCTGCCGAGATCGGCGATCGTGGTCCCGCCCATCTTCCGCTCGAAGCGCCAGTCGAACGGGATCGTCGGATCGACGAACTCGTCGGAAAGCCAGCAGCCGCGCCAGAGCTGCACCTTGCCGACGGCACCCTCGTCGATCATGCGCTTCATCAGCGAGACCGCCGGCAGGCGGCGATAGTTGAAGCCCACCGCATTCAGCACGCCGGCGCGCTGCGCGGCATCGACCGCCTTCTTGCCGTCGGCATAGTCGATGGCGAACGGCTTCTCGGTGAAGACCGCCTTGCCCGCCGCCGCGGCCGCGGCCGCGATCTCGGCATGGGTGCCGGGCGGGGTGCAGATATCGACCATGTCGATATCCTTGCGCTCGATGATCTTGCGCCAGTCGGTGACGACCTCCTCGATGCCATAGGCGGAGGCCGCCTTCTCCACCAACTCGCGGCGGCGGCCGCTGATCACCTGGAGGCGCGGGCGGACCGGCAGCTCGCGCAGCCGCGGCGCCTCGCGATAGCCGTAGGAATGGGCCTTGCCCATCATCCCATAGCCGATGATGCCGATCCGGACCTCGGGCTGCGCAGCCATCACGTCTTCTCCCCCTTGTTCTTCAGGATCTGCGAGGCGCGTTCGGCGGCGTCGATCGCCGCGACGGCATCCAGCGCGCTCGCACCTTCCGCCGGACCGCCGCCGACCCAGCGCACGAAGCTCTCCGCTTGCAGCCGCAACGCGCCGAGGAAGGTCTCATCGGCCGAAGGCGGCCAGAGGAAGCGGCATTCCTCCGCATCCGCCGTGCCGAACACCTCGACCTTGCATACGTCGCCCAAAGGGAAGCGTCGGCCGAGCGAGACCAGGCCGGTCGTGCCGCCGGACAGGGTGCAGAGCACCTGGGCGCTCTCCGCATCGCCGGCGACCGGCGGGTCCGAGGCGATGCCCGCGGCGACCGCCTGGATCTCGCCGATCTCCTGGCCGGAGAGCCAGCGGATCTGGTCGAATTCGTGCACCGCCATGTCCATGAAGATGCCGCCGCTGCGCGTGCGGAAGCTCGCCGGCGGCGGCTGCTGGTCCCACTGGTAGCAGGCGGCCAGATAGATCTCGCCCATTTCGCCGGCGACGATGCGCGCCTTCAATTTCTTCAGGCTCGGCACGAAGCGGCGCCAATAGGCGACCTGCAGCGGCACCTTGGCCTTGGCGGCGATCGCGGCGGCCTCGCGGCCCTCGCTCGAGCTGAGGCCGCAGGGCTTCTCGCAGAGGATCGGGATCCCCGCCGCGGCCAGCACGGCAATGTTGGCGAGATGGGTGTCGCTCGACGCGGCGATCAGCACACCGTCGAGCCCGCCGGCCCGCAGCATGGAAGCGAGGTCGGCATGCACCGAGATGCCGGGCGCCTCGACCGCTTCGCGGGCCGCTTCCAGCGGATCGGCGACCGCGACCACGCGCAGCACGTCGCTGCCGGCCAGCGCGCGCATATGGGTGCGGCCCATGCGGCCGGCGCCGACAAGCCCGATGCGGAAGATCGCCATGGCTCAGCGCTTTCCGACCGGGCGCGAGCGCGAGGCCGCCGGGTCGGTCGGCTTCTCGCATGCGCCGTGGGAGAGATGCGCCGCGACCACCGCCTCGCAGAGCGCGATGTCGCGCAATGCGTCCTCGCCCGAAGTGATCGGCGTGCGGCCGGTGGCGATGCAATCGTGGAAATGCACCAGCTCCTCCTTGAAGCTCTCGGCGTAGGAGACGACCTGCTCGTTGCGCCAGGCGCGCGAGGACGGCGCCTCGCCGCTTTCGTCGTGGAGCAGGGTCGGCATGCTGCGCAGGAAGGGCGAAGGGAAGGAGAGCGTGAGGCGCCGGTTCGGCGCGTAGAACGCGAACTCCATCTCGTAGCGGGCGATGCCGGGCAGATCGACCCAGGCGACGATGCATTCCGTCGCGCCGAAGCGCAGCACGGTGGTCAGCCCGCCGTCGCGGATATGCGAGAAATCCATGCGATCCGGCTCGCCGAGCACGCCGCGGATGGCGTTGAACTCATGCACCATGCTGTCGAGCAGCACGGCATGATAGGCTTGGCGCGCCAGCGGCTCGGCCTCGCCGATCGCCGCCTGGATGCGGGCCTGGTTGTCCGCCTGGAACGCCGCCGCGAGCTCCGGCGCGATGCCCGGCGACTTGTGCATCCGGTAATGCGCGACATAAGGCTGCAGCGGCGATTCCAAGGTCGTCACCCGCAGCAGCCGCAGGTCCTTGACGGCAGCCATCTCGTCGCAGAGCCGCTGGTAGGCCGGATCGTAGCGCTTGTTGTAGCCGACCATCAGCGTGACGCCGGCGCGCCTGGCGGCGGCGATCATCTCCTTGCCCTCGGCGACCGAGAAGCACATCGGCTTCTCGATCAGCATGTGCTTGCCGGCCTCCGCGGCGGCGATGGCGATCGGCGCATGGCTCCCGGAGGTGAGGATCAGCACCGCATCGAGCGGGGCGGCGATCAGGTCCTGCCACTTGGTGAAGATCCTGGGGACGCCGTAATCGCCGGCGCAGGCTTGCGCCAGTTCCTCGGACACGTCGCACAGGGCCGCGATCTCGAACCGGTCGGCCAATTCGCGCAGGTAATGCAGGTGCATGACCTGGGCAATCAGCCCGCAACCGATCACCCCGACTCTGACCCTCCCCGGCATGGAACGCTTTCCTGAATGTTTTTATCTTGTGGAACGTTCCAAAATACTAGCGATCAGGCATTTGGCTTGTCAAGCGAGGCCGGCCGGGACGGGGCTATTTCGGCGGGCGGGCGGTCGAGCCGCGGACGATCAGCCGGCAGCTCACGGTCTGGCGGATCGGATCGCCGCTGAGCTCGCCTTCGATCCGGCCCGCCAGGGTATCGACCGAGAGGCGGGCCAGCATCTCCTTGGGCTGGGCGATGGTGGTGAGGTTGATGCGGGCGAGGCCGGCCAGCATCACGTTGTCGAAGCCGACGACCGAGAGCCGGCGCGGCACCGGGATCTCCAGGTGGTCGGCGCAGTCGAGCAGGTCGATGGCGCCGAGATCGTTCGACGACACGAAGGCGGTCGGCCGGTTCGGTCCGGTGAGCACTTCCTCGACCGGCGCCTCGCGCAGCAGCCGCGCCTCGGCGCGCTCCCAGTGATAGACGACCGGGGTGAGGCCGGCGCGCTCCATGGTCTGGCGATAGCCGGCCTGGCGCGCGCGGTCGGTCGCGTCCTCGACGATCGGGTCGGCGCAATAGGCGATCCGCTGATGGCCGAGGCCGAGCAGATGCTCGGTCGCGAGCCGCGCGCCGCGCTCGTCGTCGGCGCAGACCACGTCGCCCCAATCGGCCGAGCAGGTGACGAAGACCGAGGGCACGCGCCCTTCGAGCAGCGTCCGCGGGCGGTTCGAGGCGCCGGAATAGGCGAGGAAGATGATGCCGGCGACCCGCTGCTCGATCATGCCTTCGAGCCCGGCGACCTCGATCTCCTCCTCGCCCTGGGTGTTGCAGAACATGACCCGATAGCCGCGCGCCGCGGCGAACCGCTCGATCAGCTTGGCCATCTCGGCATAGAACGGGTTGGCGAGGTCGCCGACCACGACGCCGAGGATCGTGGTCCGCTGATGGACCATCTGGCGCGCCAGGATGTTGGGCCGGTAGCCGAGCTCCTCGATCGCCTTGGTGACCTTGGCCTGGGTCTTGGGCGTGATGTTGGGGGCGCCGCGGATCACGTTCGAGACGGTCGATTTCGACACGCCCGCGCGCTTGGCGACGTCGAGGATGGTCGGCGGCTTGCCGGCGGAAGGGTCGCCTTCCATCAGATCGCGCCGCTCATGCGGCGCAGGGCACGCGCGGCGCTCTCAAGCCGCGGTGCCATGCGGCGCCATGACGACCTTCATGGCGGCGTCGGTCTGCGCCAGCTCGATCGCCTCGGGTGCGCGCTCCAGCGGCATCCGGTGGCTGACGATGCGCTCGAGCGGCAGGCGGTGCAGATTGGCCGCCATCAGGCGCATCGAGGGCAGATAGGAGGTCGCGGTCTCGCCGCCGACGCCGATGACGCTGACATTCTTGGTGCAGATGTCGGAATTGGGGTTGATCTCGACCGGACCCATATCGACGAAGGTCCCGGCCTCCACCACCACGCCGCCGACCCGCACCATGCGGATCGCCTCGACGAAGGTCGAGGGGAAGCCGCTGCAATCCAGCACGATGTCGGGGCCGAGCCCGCCGGTATGCTCGCGCGCCCGGGCGATGCGCTCGGCCATGTCGGTGTTCTCCACCGACATGGTGAGGCTGGCGCCGAATTCCTCGGCCAGCTTCAGGCGCGAGGGAAAGCGGTCGGTGGCGATCAGCGTGCCGGCGCCCAGCAGCCGCGCCTTCACCAGGTGGCACATGCCCAACGGGCCGACGCCGAGCACCGCGACCGATTGCGCGAAGCGGCTGCCGCCGATCATCCCCAGCAAGGTCTGCGCCGTCTCCACGCCATGGGTCACCGCCATGATCTCGGTCAGGACCGCGAGATGGTCCGGCAGGTCGTCGGGCACCCTGAACAATTGCGTGCCGGGCAGCAGGTACATGTACTCGGACCAGCCGCCGAAGAGGTGCGGCGCCGGCCCGCAATGGAGGCTGTTGCCGTAATCCTCCATGTTCTCGCACATGTAATAGGGATAGCCGTTGCGGCAGAAATGGCAGTCGCCGCAGGCCACGTTGGCCGCCGGCACGATGCGGTCGCCGGGCTTGAGCGGGCGGCCCTCGCTGTCGCGCAGCTCGCCGCCGGTCGCGACGATCTCGCCGACATTCTCATGCCCGCAGATCAGCGGATAGGTGAGGTCGCGCTCGTGCGGGGTGCCGGCATACTGCTTGCTCTCGCCGCGGAAGGTGTGCTTGTCGGTGCCGCAGATGCCCGAATAATGCACCTTCATGACCGCCGCACCCGGCGCCGGATCGGGCATCGGAAAATCGCGCAGCGCGATCAGCCCCGGACGCTCGGTGACGGCGGCCCGGACCATGTTCATGCGCCGACCGGGGCGCCGACCGGAACTTTCGCGCCGCTGCCGATCGCCTCGGCCAGCAGCCGCGCCGCCTGCGGAATGCCGATCTCCGGCGCCACGAACGGGTCCTCATGCTCGATGGAGATGGTCTTCACCCGGCCGGCGGCGGCGAGATCCGCCATCAGCACCCGCCACCAGGGGAGGTCGTGACCCCGCCCGACCACGGCGAAGTTCCACGGCATCTCCTCCGCCGGCATCGGCCAGCGGTGATCGAGCAGCCCGTTCAGCGCCAGCTTCTCGGCGCGGAACACCACGTCCTTGCCATGGGAGTAGCCGATCCGGTCGCCCAGCCGCCGCACCACGAGATTCGCATCCATATGCATCCAGAAGAAATGACTCGGATCGATATTCGCGGCAATAGCGGGCGAGAGGGCGGCGAGCTTCTCGAAGGTCTGCACGTTGTAGGCGACCGTGCCGGGATGGAGCTCGAGGCAGATCATCAGGTCGGGATGGGTCTTGACCGCGAAGGCGCCGACCTCGGCCCAGTAGTCCTGGATCCGCTGGTCCCATTGGCGCTGATAGACGTTCTCCAGATAAGGCAGCCAGCCGCCGCCGGCGAAATGCGGCGTCGCGTCGCCGGCCGATCCCGCCGGGCAGCCGGCCATGCCGACGATGCGATCGACGCCGCATTCGGCGGCCAGCCGGATCGTGTCGCGCAGCGCGGCGTCATGCGCCCGGGCGATGCCCTCGTCCGGATGCATCGGGTTGCCCCAGCAGTTGAAGGCGCAGATCTCGAGCCCGCGGCTCTCGATCTCCTTCTGATAGGCGCGCCGGGCGCCGGCATCCTTCAGCAGGCCGGGCATGTCGCAATGGGTGGTGGGGGCGTAGGCGCCGGTGCCGATCTCCAGCCCGGTCAGCTCGGGGGCGGCCTTGACCACCCAATCCATGATCTCCTGCAGCGGCTTGCTGGCCATCGCCTCGGTGACCATCCCGATCTTGATCTTCGCGTTTGCCATGGCATCCATACCGTTTGGAGCGTTCCAAAAGAGCAGTACCGTTGCCGCCGAAGCGTGTCAAGCAAGGCCGGGCGGTGGCCGTCGATTGCGGCCCGATGCCGGGCCTTGAGGGCGCGCGCGGCCTAGTCTCGCGGCAGCTTGGGCCAATTCCGCTTGCAGATCTCCTCGGCCTCCTTGCGCGACATGCCGGCCAGACCGAGCAGCAGCACGACCGCCTCGTTCATGTCGCCGGGCGTGGTCTCGCCGTCGCAGGCGGTCAGGCAGAAACCGACGATCGCATGGGTCGCCATGCGATAGACGAGCGCCGCGTCGCGGAACCGGAAGCGCTTGGCCTTGGCCGCGCGTTCGAGATCGTGGATGGCGTATGGGCCCAGCACGCGGAACATCGCGTCGGCGATGACCTCCGAGCGCCGCAACAGCCAGCGCCAGCGGCTGTCCGTGGTGGCGGTCTGCATGGTCGTGAGGACGCCGAAGGCAAAGACCTGCGCGGGGTCGTCGAAGCTCTCGGTCGCGGCCTTGATGCGGATGGCGAGCCGGTGCATGACCTGCTCCATCACCACCATCACCAGCTCGTCCTTCGACGCGAAGTGATTGTAGGCCGTGCCGGCGCCGACATCCGCCGCCTCCGCGATCTCGGCCATGGTCGCCGCATCGATGCCCTTCTCGGCGATGATCTTGTAGCCGGCATTGATCAGTGCCTCGCGATTCTTGCGCCGGCGTCTTTCATGCCTGGTCTTGGTTCCGGCGACCGCACCCGTCGTCATTCTCTTCTCTTTCCATCGCGCTGCACGCCGGCCTGTTATCACTTTTGCCGCCCAGCGAAAACCTTCCCGGCGCGACGGTGCCGGACGCGCTCCGCGAACTCCGGCCATTGGGAAGTTTTTCAATGCGACTAAGAATCGATGTTGACTGACGTTCATTTCTGAATATCATTCATATTAAGAACAAACGAGGCTGGAGGAAACAGCCCGCGTCCGAGGGAGGTGAAGCGCGTGTCGTCCGACATGCCGGCGCGGGATTGGGAGAAGCGCGAGATATCACGCGCGCTCTTGGCCGCGCGAATTTCTGACGTGCTGAAAACGCTGTTGGCTTGGATCGAAGCCGCCACCGCAAATCCGTGGGAGCTGAAATGAGTGTTGCTAATGCCGAATCTCAAGTCCTGGTGCGCGACAAGGCGCAGGCGGATGCCGTCCATCTTCGCACCGGCGCGCAATACAAGGCGGCGCTGAAGGACGGCCGCAAGGTCTGGAACGGCGGGAAGCTGATCAACGACGTGACCACCCATCCGGCGCTCGGGCCCGGCATTGCGATGCTGTCGGAGATGTTCGACGCGCAGTTCGACCCGGAGCTCTCCGAGGTCACGACCTATATCGACGACGAGGGCGCGCGGAGCAGCCGCTCCTGGCAGCTCATCCGCAAGCCGGAGGACTTCGTCGAGCGGCGCAAGCTGATCGAATACACCACGCTGAAGACCGCCGGCAGCTTCGGCCGTCCGCCCGATCTGGCGCCGCTGATCGCGGTCGGCCTCTATGCGCGCAAGCCGCTGTTCAAGAAGTCCGCTCTCAACGTCGACTTCGCCGACAACATCGACCGCTATATCGACTACGGCCGGCGCAGCAACATCATCGCGGCGGAAGTGCTGGCCGATCCCCAGGCCGACCGGTCCGCCGGATCGTCGGCCTCTGCGGGCCTGCTGCGGGTGGTGGCGCGGGAGAAAGGCGGCGTGCGGCTGCGCGGCGCGAAATCCGTGGGATCGATCGCGGCGCAGGCCGACGAGATCATCTTCTCCAACCTGACGCGCCCGGATTTCCCGCCGGAAGCCTGCGTCTGGGGCGCGGTGCCGGTGGCGACCGAGGGGCTGAAATTCGTCTGCCGCGAGACCGTCTCGCATCCCGATGCCGACCCCTTCGACCACCCGCTGTCGAGCCGGGGCGAGGAATCCGACCAGCTCATCATTTTCGACAATGTCTTCGTGCCGAACGAGCGCCTCTTCAATGTCGGCGACCCGGAACTGCTGAAGCTCTACGGGCCGGTGACGCTCTGGGTGCACTGGCACATCCTCAGCCGGCTGGCGGTCAAGGCGGATCTCTTCGTCGGCATCGGCCAGATGGTGATGAACGTCCTGGGCACGGATCACATCCCGCAGGTCCGCGCCTATCTGGCCGAGCTCATCACCTATGCCCAGACGCTGAAGGCCTTCGTGCTGGCCGCCGAGAGACTGGCCCAGCCGAGCGAGAACGGCGTCCTGGCGCCGGACGTCAATATGCTGACCGCCGGCCGCCTGCATTCGATCGAGCACTATCCGCGCATCATCCATACGGTGCAGGAGCTCTGCGGCCAGGGGCTGGTGATGCGGTTCCAGCGCGCCGATTTCGAGAACCAGGAGATCGGGCCGCTGCTCGACGAGCTGCTGCCGGGCAAGAACATGTCCGCGCGCGACAAGAACCGGCTGATGAACTTCATCTGGGACCTCACCACGGATTCGCATGCCGGCCGGACCGAGCTGTTCGAGAACGTCAATGCGACGCCGGCAAATTTCCTGCGCGAACGCCTCTATCGGGAATATTCGCGGGAGAAGCTGATGCGCACGGCGCGCGATCTGGCGGGCATCTAGACGCAGGCGCGGGATCAGGAGCGAGGGACGATGGGCTATTCCTCTTGTGTCATGTACGTCGTCAAGGCGGGCGAAGAACGGTCCTTCCTGCAGGCCGTCGCCCGGCTCGCCGCGGATACGCGCAAGGAGCCGGGCTGCCTGGAATATAGGTTCCATCGCGACCCCGAGGATGCGCGGAAGTTCTTCCTCTACGAGCTCTATGCCGACGAGCAGGCCTATCGCGCGCATCAGGCGACCGAGCACTTCGCGAAATGGGCGAAAGGCATCATCCCGGCGTTCCTCGACGACCGCCGCATCGAGCGCTACCTGCCGTTCGAGCCGGGCGATGCGGCATGACGGACCGGCCGGCCCTCGACATCGAAGAGTTCCGGGCGGTGATGCGCCGCACCGCCTCGGCCGTCGGCGTCCTGGCGACCGACGGGCCGGCGGGCCGCGTCGGCGTCACCGTCTCGTCGCTCTCGTCGCTGTCGTTCGAGCCGGCCTCGGTGATCTGCTGCGTCCATCGCCAGAGCAAGGCGCTGGAAATCCTGCTGGCGAACGGCGTCTTCACCGCGAATTTCCTGTCCGCCGGACAGTCGATCGTGGCGGACGTGTTCGCCGGGCTGGTGCCCGAATACCGCGAGAGACGGTTCGACGTCGGGGCCTGGGCGCCGATCGTCACCGGCGCGCCGGCGCTGCTGGGCAGCCTGTGCAGCTTCGACTGCAGCGTCGCGAAGACGTTCGAGTTCGGCACCCACACGATCATCGCCGGGGAAGTGCTGGCGCTGCAGACCGGCTCCGACGATCCGCTCATCTTCTCCAACCGGACCTACCACAAGCTGGAAGCCGTCGGCTGAGGCGCGGGATGACAAAAGGCTTGATCCATGGCTGACAAGAACGGGGCGAACGAATTCTTCCTGCAGGACTTCACGGTCGAATCCGGCGAAAGCTTCCCGAGCGCGAAGCTGGTCTGGAAGACCTATGGGACGTTGTCGCCCGACAAGGACAACGTGATCCTGTATCCGACGAGCTTCGCCGCGCAGGATTCCGATATCGACTGGCTGATCGGCCCTGACGGCATCCTCGATTCATCCCGCTGGTTCATCATCATCCCGAACATGTTCGGGAACGGCCTTTCCTCGAGCCCATCGCATAAGAACGGCTATCCGTCGCTGGTGACCGCCGCCGACAACGTTCGCGCCCAGCAGCGGCTGCTCGAGGAGCAGTTCGGCATCACCCGCGTCAAATGCGTCTACGGATGGTCGATGGGCGCCCAGCAGGCCTATCATTGGGCCGCGCTGTTCCCCGATGCCGTCGAAAGCATCGTCGTCAATTGCGGCAGCGCGCGCACCTCTCCGCACAACAAGGTCTTCGTCCAAGGGATGATGGCGATCCTCGAAGCCGCGCCCCAATACGTCGGCAACGGGCGTTTCAGCAGCCGGCCGGAAGCCGCGCTGCGCGCCTTCGGGCGGGTCTATGCCGGCTGGGCGTTGAGCCAGGAATTCTATCGCGAGCAGAAATATCTCGGCGTCGGCGGCGCGCAGATTCTCGACGAGTACATCGCCAAGAACTGGGACGGCCGGTTCGCGATGCGGCATGGATCGGACCTCCACGCGCATCTGAACACCTGGCTGCACGGCGACATCAGCGCCAACGCGCGGTTCGGCGGCGACCTGGCTGCGGCTTTGGCCGCGATCCAATGTCGGGTCCTGCTCATGCCCGGTGCGACGGACCTCTATTTCCGCGTGGCGGATAACGAGCTGGAGCTGAAGCATCTGCGCAATGCGCGCCTCACCCCGATCCCCAGCGTCTGGGGGCACGTTGCCGGCAACCCGCGACAGAACCCGGCCGATGCCGCGTTCGTGCGCGCGCGCGTCAGCGATTGGCTCGCTGTCTAGCCACATGAATACTGGATGGAGAATGCAATGAGCAGTATGGCGTTAGTCGATTTGTTCCGGCGCGAGTTGGAGCTCTGCAAGGTGAAGGACGGCGAAGTCATGGCCGTCCTCAGCGGTCCGAACACGCGGCAGGATTACATCGATGCCTTTGTCGCCGCGGGCCAGCTCTTGAGGGCCGAGGTGTTCCACCTAAATCTTCCGGCGCCGATGCTGCCGTCGCAATCCGGGCCGACCAGCGCGCAGGGCGCCTCCTGGGGCCGGACGCCGCTCACCGGACATCGCTCCGGCGTCGAGATGCTCAAGAAAGCCGGCATTCTCATCGACCTGATCGGTCTGCTCCATTCGCCGGAGCAGGTCGAGATCCAGAAGGCCGGAACGCGCGTGCTGATGGTGGTCGAGCCGGCCGACAACCTGGCGCGGATGATCGCCCGCCCCGACAGCCGCGCGCGATCGGAAGCGGCCGGACGCCGCATCGCCGCGGCCAAGAAGCTGCGGATCAAGAACAGCGCGGGCACCGACCTGACCTACGAGCTCGGCCAGTATCCGCCGATCGTCCAGTACGGCTACACCGACCAGCCGGGCCGGTGGGATCACTTCCCCGGGGTCTTCGCCTATACCTGGCCCGATGAAGGCAAGAGCAACGGCAAGATCGTCCTGCGCGAAGGCGACATCATCTTCCCGTTCAAGGAATTCGTGCGCAGCGAAATCCACATCACCGTCAAGGACGGCTTCATCGTCAACATCGAGGGCGGCTTCGATGCGATGCATCTGAAGCACTTCATGGATTCCTGGAACGATCCGGATGCTTTTGCCATGGCCCATATCGGCTGGGGCCTGGATGAGACGGCCCAATGGAACGCCATCAGCCTGAGCGACAAGGAAAGCGCCATCGGCCAGAACGGCCGTGCCTTCTACGGCAACATCCTCTGGTCCACCGGGCCGAACACCGATGTCGGCGGCAGGCGCGACACGCCGGCGCATCTCGACATTGTGATGAAGGGCGGCAGTCTCTTCCTCGATGACGAGCCGATCGTCGTCGATGGGGACGTCGTCCCCGCCGATATGCGCGTCAAGAAATGACGCGCTGCCTGAAGCAGCTTGATGGGACGGTCGGTTCCCCCGAATGGGGCGCCGACCGTCGCCGCAGTGCGACCGAGCGCACGGAGTCCTATCTCGAAAGAATCGCCGAACGGGAGAAGGACGTCGGTGCCTGGACATGGCTCGACGCCGACCGCGCGATGAACGCGGCGCGCGGCGCCGATCGCCGCGGCTCCGGTGGCGCCCTGCTCGGGCTGGTCCTCGGCGTGAAGGATATCTTCGACACGCATGATATGCCGACCGGCTTGGGCTTCGCGCCTTACCGCGATCGTCGGCCGGCCTGGGATGCGGCCTGCGTCGCCGCCTGCCGGCAAGCCGGCGCGGTGGTCCTGGGCAAGACGGTGACGACCGAGTT
>DASZYM010000117.1:0-6519 GCA_035545355.1 Dongiaceae bacterium | reverse complement strand
TTGTTGAGGTTGTAGGCGAACAGCATCTGCCGCACGCCGAGGGCGTAATAGACATTCACCATGTCGACGTCGCCGTTGAGCGCGTTCATGCCTTCGAGGTCGAAGCTGACGGCGAGCTTGCCCTCGCTCCTGGCCTTCAGGATGTCGTCGGCGGTCTCCACCATCCGGTATTGCTGCGGGTGATGCTGCAGCCAGGCGCGGAAGCCGGCGAGCACCTTCATGCTGGTCTGCCAGTCGATCACGTCATAGCCGACATTGATCGAGAGGTAATGCACGCCGGCCTTGGTCCAGCGTTGGAGATGCTCCAGGCGATGCGCGCCGCCCTCGGGATCGAAGCCGCCATGGTCGTCCCAGACCAAAGCCTTTTTGTAGAGCTGGCGGGCGCGTTCGCTGATCTCAATGCCGGGCATGGTGTGTATTTGCTCCCTGGATTTTGTGTGGGGGATTTTGTTTGGCAGAGAGTATTGGCTCTTCCGTCGCGTGTTAAGGGGGCAGCGGCACGGCTGCAGTCAACCCCACCGTACCGCCCCATCTTGGGGCGGAGTACCAGCACCGCATCACGCGCGGCGCCATTCGTTACTCGGGGTCGGCCCGCATCTTCCTTCTTCCGGCGCGCTACTGCGCGGTGTTGCCGCCATCCGCCAGCAAGGTCGTGCCGGTGCAGAAACTCGCTTCGTCGCTGGCGAGGAAGGCGACTGCGGCGGCGATCTCTTGCGGCTGGCCGACGCGGCCCATGGGGATGGCTTCGCCGTTCTGCTTCAGGCCCTCGGCGGCGCTGACGCCGCGCTTGACGATGCCGGAGAGCAGCATCGGCGTCTCGACATCGCCCGGCGCCACGCAATTGACCCGGATGCCCTGCCGCGCGTGATCGAGCGCCAAAGCGCGGGTCATCTGCACCACGGCGCCCTTGGAGGTGCAATAGGCGAGCTCGGCGCGGCCGGCCACGAAGGCCCAGTCCGAGGCGATGCTGACGATCGCGCCGCCGCGGCCGTCTTTCTCGAACTGCGCGATCATGTGCCGGATGGCGGCGCGGGAGAAGCGGAACACCGCCTCGACATTGATCGCCATGACCCGCGCAAAATCGTCGTCCGAAGTCTCCAGCGCCGTGCCGCGATGCACGATGCCCGCATTGTTGACGAGGACGTCGATCCGGCCGTGGCGCTTGACCGTCTCCTCGACCAGGCGGTCGGCGAGGCCGCGATCGGTCACGTCACCGGCGATGAAATGCGCATCGAGGCGTCTGGCGATCTTCTCGCCCTCCGCCGCGTTGCGGCCGGTGAGCAGGAGCTTGGCGCCTTCGGCCGCGAAGCGCTCGGCGATGGCGAGGCCGATGCCGGACGTGGCGCCGGTGATGAGTGCGGTCTTGCCGTTGAGACGGTCGGTCATATGATGGTCCCCTGAAGTGGCGTCGCGGCAGTGTAGCAGGGACGGATTGTATGGAGCCAATCCGGCCGAACCGTCATTCCTGCGGAGCCTGCCTCACGGAAATCTCATATCTGCGGGCGCGACGGATCGACGACAATCCGGCGCAACAAGACGAATGACGTCAGGGGACCACCGTGGACAGAATGAGCGTCGCGGAGACGCGCTATCGGCCGGACAGTCCGTATGCCTGGGGCCGCGTCGCCGCCTCGCTCGGGCTGGCGACCGTCGGCGGCATCGGACTCTGGGCGCCGGTCGTCGTGCTGACCACGATCCAGGACGAGTTCGGCGTCGGGCGCGCCGGCGGCTCGCTGCCCTATACCGCGACCATGGTGGGCTTCGCGGTCGGCGGCGTCACGCTGGGACGCGTCGCCGACAAGTTCGGCATCCTGCCGCCGCTGCTGATCGGCGCGGTGACGCTCGGCCTCGGTTTCATTGCCGGTGCGTTCAGCGGCAGCTACTGGCAGTTCATCGCGGTGCAGGCGGTGCTGATCGGCATGCTCGGCAGCAGCGCGACGTTCGGGCCGCTGGTCGCCGACACGACGCACTGGTTCCATCGGCAGCGCGGCTTCGCGGTGGCGGTCGTCGCCAGCGGCAATTATCTCGCCGGCACGATCTGGCCGCGGGCGCTGGAATACGCGATCTCGCTCTACGGCTGGCGCGACGCCTATATCGGCACCGGCGTGCTGTGTCTCGTCACCATGCTGCCGCTGGCGCTGTTCCTGCGCCGCCGGCCGCCGATCGCCGAGCACCACGCGGCGAGCGCCGGTTCGGGCGCCCACGAGATCCTGCCGGCGCCGCCCTTCCTGCAACCGCTGCTGATGTTCGCCGGCATCTGCTGCTGCGTCGCGATGTCGATGCCGCAGGTGCATATCGTCGCCTATTGCGGCGATCTCGGCTATGGGCCGGCGCGCGGCACCGAGATGCTGTCGCTGATGCTCGGCATGGGCGTGGTGAGCCGGCTCTGCTCCGGCGCGATCGCCGACAAGATCGGCGGCGTCGGCACCTTGATCCTCGGCTCGACCTTGCAATGCCTGACCTTGCTCTTCTACGTCCCGTTCAACGGGCTGACATCGCTCTACATCGTGTCGGCGCTGTTCGGGCTGGCGCAGGGCGGGATCGTGCCGAGCTACGCGCTGATCGTGCGGCAGTATTTCCCGGCGCGGCAGGCGGGTGTGCGCGTGAGCCTGGTGCTGATGTCGACCGTGGTCGGCATGGCGATCGGCGGCTGGATGTCGGGCTGGATCTACGACCAGACCGGATCCTATCGCGCCGCCTTCTTCAACGGCATCGCCTGGAATCTGGTCAACATGGCGATCGCCTATTGGCTGCTGATCGGCCGGCGCAGGCCGCGGCAGCCGGCGCTCGCCGCCTAGAACTAGAAGGTGTAGAGCGCGAGGCCGATCAGATGCGCGATGTCGCCGTTCGCATCGGCGAGCGGCAGCATCATCACCTGATAGGTGAAGACGTCCTGGCGGCGGCTGTCCCAGACCAGGCTGGCATCGCGGATCCGGACCTGGCCGCGCAAGGCGGCGGCGTACTGGCGCTCGATCTCGGCGATGTCGGATGTGGCGCCGAGCTCGTCGAGGAAATCGCCGGCGCGGGCGGTCTCGCGATCGAGGATCGCCTGGCCGATCAGGCGGAAGCGGAACCGCCGCTGTCCGGTCTTGGCCGGCATCACGGCATCGACCAGGAACACATTGGACAACAGGTCGGCGCCGATCCTGGCCGGATCGATCTCGGTGCGGGTCGGAATCCGGCCCTTCTCCTCGGCAAGCTCCTGCCAGGCGCTGAGGAAGCGGCCCCAGCGCGGCTCGCTGTCGCCGGCGACCAGCGCCGCCGTCCTCGGCTCGATGGAAAGGATCTTGGCCGCGCGCGTCGCGCTCGGGCCGCCGGTCGGCGAGGGTTTGTCCGCGGATGCAGTCAACATGCACGTTCCTTGCAGCGCAGCTTGCCCCCACGGCATGCAGGCGCGCTCGGTTGTCGGTTCATCGGTTCGGAAGCACTCGTCGCCGCGACCGGAAAGTTTGTCCGATCGGTCAACTTTACGTGCAAGACAAATGCAAGAGAGCGCTCCGAAAAACAAGCCGGGCGGCTGCAACGGAGCCATGCGCGACAAGAATGTCATGCGCATGATTTCCCCGAAAACTCATACCGTTAGATGACCTGGAGTCATGGCACCCGAGTCCCGGGCAACTCTCGTGCCGGGACCGATCCCGACCGCGCATGTTTGTGACCAGCGGGATTCGAGCCGTGGCCGAATGCCGCGGCAGGATCCGCGGTCACCAGATCTGTTGCGGCGAAAGCGGCTCGGGATCGGTGCTGAAGCCGAAGCGGGCGCGGGTCCTGGCCTCGAGCGCGGCGGCGAGGGTCTCGCCGAGCTGCAGCGCGTTCAGGAGCTCGGTGCGGCAATGATAGGTGAGATGGTCGGCGGCGAGCGCCGTCTCGCCGGCATCGAGCAGAATCTCCGCGATGCGGGCGACATTGGGTTGCGCCTGGCGCAGGCGCTGCTCCACCGCCTCGAAGGTCGCGGTGACTTCGGGCAGGAACTCGGCCTCGTGCTGGAAGACGAGGTTGAGCAGGCGCTTGAAGACGGCCGCCGCCGAGCGGGTCGATTCGATTCCTTGCGGGACCTGCGAAAGCGCATTCGGATCGTCCTTGCGCGCATGGCGTAGATCGAGGAAACGCGAATCCTCGCCGGCGGTGAGATAGCGGTGCTGGCGGTATTCCTCCGGCACCTCGCGCACGCCCATGAAGACCGGCACGAAGGGGGCGGCGACCGCGCCGACCTGCGTATGCCAGAGATGGCGAAGGGCATCGTGCTTCGGGTGACGGAGCGGCACGACCTGGCCGTAGCCTGCCGTGTCGCCGGTCAGTTTCTCCGTGCGCACGGCCCACATGACATCGGCGAGGCCGATCTTCTCGGGGCGGCGCGCCCGCGCGCGCATCTCGCCTTCGATCCAGCGCGCGCCTTCCCACGGGCCCTTGCCGTCGCCATAGACCCGGTTGAAGTCGAACGGACCCGAGCCGGAATACCAGCCTTGCGCCGCGGCGAAGCTCACGAGGTTGGGCGCGTACAGAAAATCCGGCGAGGACCGATCGACCGGGATCGCACCGATGAAGCCGGGACGCGAGGCGCGGATGCTGTCGGCGCCGAGCCGCTCCGCGGCCCAGAGCTTCTGCCCGCCGGAGCATTCGATGACGACCCAGGCCTCGTCGGGATCGGCGATCAGATGCGAGTTGCCGCCGTAATCGGAATAGCCGTGCTCGGCGATCATCGCGGCGATCAGTTCCACGCCCTCGCGCGCGGTGCGGCAGCGCTCCAGGATGAGCCGCGCGAGATCGCTGTAATTGGGGCCGGTCTGAGTCGGCGGCGTCATCGCGATCAAGTCGCCGCGCGAGGTCGACCAGATGTCGCGCACGGCGACGCCATGCTCGTTCAGGCCGCCATTGGTCAGCGGCGCCGGCACGCCCTTGTAATAGGAATAGGAGACGCGGATATGCCGGTAGGTCTCCGCGACCTGCGGGATGCGCAGCAGCAGGCCGGGGAGATCGGCGTTGGGCGTCACGCCGACGACGATCTTCTCGCCGTCGCGGTGGCGGCGGCGCGGCACGATCTCCAGCCAATGGCTCGACGGCTCGTCGCCATAGCCCGCGAGATAGGCGATGCCGTCGGCGGTCAGGTTCTTTCCGATATAGAGGCCGTAGCTCATGCTGTCCCCTTCTCTCTACCCGGGTGGTGGATAGCAGAGGCCGGGATCGGAGAGAAAGGCAGCCCCGGCGGCGCAGGTCGAAACACCAAGGATTGCGGCGAAAGGCGCCCCGGAACGCTCCGTATGGTAGGGTCCCGGGATTCGCAGGACTGGGCTTAAAGCGTTGAAAAGCCGGGTGAAATCAGCCGCCGGCTTTCGCTTGACGCGCTGGGGGCGAATCCATATATTCCGCGCGCCTTTGACAGGGGCAGGTGGTAGCGCCACGCGGTCTTCGGATCCCACGCGCTAGACGATGCCTCGATAGAAAGCACTGAAACACATAGCCGTTTTGGTTTGACGGCAGGCGTACTCAGGAAACCGCATCGCGCTCAAGGCCCGGGGCCGGGAGCAGCGAACGGTTGTTTCGCGTATCGCTGTTTTGACAAGCGCCGATGAGCACGGCTCGGACGCGCAGAGGTGAGGACTAGGAATGCCGACGATCAACCAGTTGATCCGTAAGCCGCGCTCGCCCCTGGTTGGGCGGAACAAGGTGCCGGCTTTGCAGGCCAACCCGCAGAAGCGTGGCGTCTGCACCCGCGTTTACACCACGACCCCGAAGAAGCCGAACTCGGCGCTTCGTAAAGTGGCCCGCGTCCGCCTCACCAACGGTTTCGAAGTCACCTCATACATCCCCGGCGAAGGCCACAACCTTCAGGAACACTCGGTCGTCATGATCCGCGGCGGCCGCGTGAAGGACTTGCCGGGCGTTCGCTATCACATCATCCGCGGCACGCTCGACACCCAGGGTGTCAAGGACCGCAAGCAGCGCCGTTCGAAGTACGGCGCCAAGCGGCCGAAGTAAGGAGAGCGCTCTATGTCCCGTCGTCACGCTGCCGAGAAGCGCGAAGTTCTGCCCGACGCCAAGTATGGCGATATCGTGCTGACCAAGTTCATGAACTGCCTGATGTACCAGGGCAAGAAGTCGGCTGCCGAGACCATCGTCTACGGCGCCATGGCCCAGGTCGAGAAGAAGTCCAAGGGCGACCCGGTGAAGGCGTTCCACGAGGCCCTCACCAACGTGAAGCCGCACCTCGAGGTCCGCTCCCGCCGCGTCGGCGGCGCGACCTACCAGGTGCCGGTCGAAGTCCGCCCGGACCGCGCCCAGGCGCTGGCGATCCGCTGGATCATCGCGACCGCGCGCGGCCGCTCCGAGCAGACCATGACCGACCGTCTCGCCGCCGAGCTGCTGGACGCGTCCAACAACCGCGGCGCCTCGGTGAAGAAGCGCGAAGACACCCACCGCATGGCGGAGGCCAACAAGGCCTTCTCCCATTACCGCTGGTAACCGGCGGCTTAGGAACCGATCATGGCGCGCACCACACCGCTCGACCGCTACCGCAACATC
>DASZYM010000116.1:0-12223 GCA_035545355.1 Dongiaceae bacterium | reverse complement strand
GTCTCGGTGCTGGGCGGCAAGCTCAGGAGCGAGAACGCCTCTTTCGTCGGGCCGCAGGCCGAAGCGATGCTGGAATCGCTGTGGTTCGACCAGCTCTTCCTCGGTGCGAGCGCCGTCGCACCGGACGGCGCCATCTACAGCGTCGACAGCGCCGAGGCGAGCCTGAACAAGCGCATGCTGGCGCGCGCGGCCCAGAGCTTCGTGCTCGCCGATTCCTCGAAGTTCAGCACCATGGCGACCTATCGCGTGGCGCCGGTCTCGACGGCGCGCGTGATCACCGATTCCAGCCTTTCCGCCGAATGGCGCGGCCGGCTCGCCGAATTGAAGGTCGATGCCACGTTCATCGAGCCGGGGGTGCAGCGGTGAGCGGCGATCTCATCCTCGGCATCGATGGCGGCGGCAGCAAGGCGCTGGTGGCGCTCGCCGACAAATCGGGCCGAGTGCTGGAAGTCAGCCGCAGCGAGGGCATCAACCCGGTGGACAATCGCGGTTGGCGCCAACGCTTCGAACGTCATCTCAAAGGCTTCGCCGGCGCCAACGGCCTTGCCGGGATCGGCGCGGCGATGCCCGCCTATGGCGAGGTCGAGCATATCTCCGCCGAGCAGCGCGGGGTGATCGCCGATGCCTTCGGCACGGTGCCGCAACGCGTGCTGAACGATGTCGATGCGGCACAGATCGGCGCCTTCGCCGGCGGGCCGGGCATTCTCATCCTCGCCGGCACGGGCTCGATGGCCTGGGCGCGCGACGCCAAGGGCAAGTCCCATCGCGTGGGCGGCTGGGGCGAGACGATCGGGGACGAAGGCAGCGGGCACTGGATCGGACGCCGTGTGCTCAGCCTGGTCAGCCAGAGCCTCGACGGCCGCGCGGCGCCGACCAGGCTGGTCGATGCGGTGTTCGAGGCGCTGAGGCTCGACCATGACGATCCGGTCAACGGGCTGGAAGGCTGGGTCTCGCGCCTTACCCATCCGCGCTCCGAAATCTCGGCGCTGGCTGCCGTTTGTGGCGCGGTCGCTGAGACCGGCGATGCCGGCGCGATCGCCATTCTCGAAGAGGCAGCGGACGAGCTCGCGCGGCATTTCCGCGCCATCGCGAAGCCCGCCGGCGCCACGTTGCCTTGGAGCTATGCCGGCGGCACGTTCAACAGCCGCGTGCTACTTGACGCCGTCACATCGCGAATCGGCAGCCCGCCGAAGCCACCCCTCTTACCCCCGATCGGTGGTGCGCTGCTTGCAGCGGCGCAGCATCTCGATTGGCCGGTGCATCAAGCCTGGATCGAGCGCCTTGCCGCCGCGATCGAGGCCGCACCGGCCAAAGACTGCTCGCTCTAACGACAAGCTCAAGGGAAAACAGGAGAACAGGGACATGCGCAAACTGCTTCTATCCACTTTCATCGCCGCCACGATGGTGGCGACGATCCCAGCGATGGCCGACGACTCGAAGCCGCTCGCCGGCAAGTCGATCACCGTGCTCTTGCCTTCGCCGCAGGGCGCCAACATCGCCGCCGAGTTCGAGAAGGACACCGGCATCCATGTCGATCTGCAGACCCTGAACTGGGACGATATCCGGCCCAAGCTGGTGACGGCGCTGATCGCCGGCACGCCGCCCGCCGACGTGACCGAGTTCGACTGGTCCTGGACCGGACAGTTCAGCGCGGCCGACTGGTACCTGCCGCTCAACGACGTGATCGATGCCGACACCGTCGCCGATATCGGCCCGTCGAAGATCTTCACCATCAACGGCAACCTGCTCGGCGTGCCCTATACCAACGACTTCCGCGTGATGCTGGTGAACAAGAAGCAGTTCGCCGACGCGGGCATCACGACGATGCCGAAAACGCTCGACGAGCTGGTGGCCGACGCCAAGCAGATCAAGGCCAAGGGCATCACCAAGTATCCGCTCGGCCTGCCGCTCTCGCCGACCGAGGGCGCCTCGACCAGCTGGTATCTGCTGACCAAGGCGTTCGGCGGCGATCTCTTCGACAAGGACTTCAAGCCGCTCTTCGTCGACAAGGACTCCGCCGGCTACAAGGCCTTCGCCTTCGAGATGATGCTGCTGAAGGAAGGACTGGTCGATCCGGCCTCGACCGGCTTGAAGGACAGCCAGATCAACGAGGACATGTTCGCCAACGGCATCGTCAGCGTCATGATCTCCGGCGAACCGGGCCGCCTGGGTTCGTTCAACGATCCCAAGCAGTCGAAGGTCGCCGGCCAGGTCGAGGCGATCGTCTTCCCGACCGAAAGCGGCCAGCCGCGCAGCTTCGGCCTGCCGGAAGCGCTCGGCATCCCGAAGGTCTCGCCCAACCGCGACGCGGCGATCGCCTTCGTGAAGTGGTTCACCACCAAGCAGTTCCAGGAGGAGAACTACGCCAACGGCTTCCTGCCGACCCGCACCTCGGCTTTGGCCGACCTCAACCAACAGGGCAAGCTGATCAGCGGCGACGCGCTGGTCGAGGAATCGAAGCATGTCGAGCCGCTCTTCGCCCAGGGCACGCCCGAGTGGTATCCGGCCTTCTCCAGCGCGGTGAACACGAATATCAACAGCGCCGCGAAAGGCGAGATTACCGTCGACCAGGCGATGCAGAACATCGCCGAGGGCGCCAAGAAAGCGATGGCGCAGTGACGGCTCTGGCCGCCACGAAAGTCGAGACCGAGCAGCGCATCGCCGGCAGCGGCGATGCGTTGCTCGGCTATTGCATGATCGCGCCGCTGGTCGTCACGATGGCGGCCCTGGTCTTCTTTCCCCTGGCCGCGACGGTCTGGGACAGCCTGCATCGGGTCAACCCGATGCAGCCCGGAACCCCGTTCGTCGGGCTGGCCAATTACATCAACATGTTCTCGGACGGCGATCTGGGGAGAGCGTGGGCCAACACGCTCATCTATGTCGTGCTGGCCGTCGCCGCCGAGACCGTATTCGGCGTGCTGGCCGCGGCGCTGATCAATCAAGTCAAGGTCGGCCGCAAATGGCTGCTGGCGGCAGTCATCCTGCCCTGGGCGCTCCCGGCGGTGGTCAATGCCGTGATCTGGCTCTGGATCTACCAGCCGGGCGCCGGATTGCTGAACGGCATCCTTGTCGCCTTCGGCCTGCCCTTCGACAACCATGTCTGGTTCAACACCCGCGCCAGCGCCCTGATCTCGGTCACGGTCGTGCATGTCTGGCGCATGCTGCCGCTGACCGTGGTGATTGCGCTGGCGGCGATGCAGGGCATCCCCGGCCATCTCTACGAGGCGGCGCGCATCGACGGCGCCACGCGCTCGCAGATGTTCTTCAAGATCACGCTGCCGCTGATCCGCGGCGCGGTCGCGGTCGCCATGACCAATGCGACGGTGACCGCGTTCAACCTGTTCGACGAGGCCTGGGTGCTCGCCTCCTCCAGCCTCGAGACCCGGCCGATCCTGGTGCAGATCTATCTGGAGACCTTCCAGAACCTGCGCTTCTCCTACGGGATGGCGCTGTCGCTGACGGTGACCGTGGTCTCGCTGCTGGTCTCGTTGATCTATGTCGTGCGCGTCTACAACACCACGCGGTACGAGTGATGCAGTCCAGCACCGGACATCGCATCGTCGTCTGGCTGGGTGTCGGCCTGCTGCTGCTGTGGTCGCTGGGACCGATCTACTGGAACCTGGTCAGCTCGATCACGCCGTCGGACGATTTCTCGGCCCGGCCGATCCATTTCTTCCCCGAGCATTTCACCTTCCACCATTATCAGCGCCTGGCCGGCATCAATGTGGGCTCGCTCGGCGAGACCCAGGTCTGGGCGCAGTTCCGCGCGGCTTTGTGGAACAGCGTCGTCACCGCATTCGCCTCGACCATCGTCTGCGTCGCCATGTCGGCTTTGGGCGGCTACGCCTTCACGCGGCTGAATTTCCCCGGCCGGCAGACCTTGTTCGTCGCCGTGGTCGCGACCCTGGCGATTCCCGGCTATGCGGTGCTGATCCCGCTCTATCGCCTGATGATCAGCCTGCATCAGGTCGACACGGTCACCGGCGTCACCGCGATCTATGTCTCGGCCTACCTGCCGCTCTCGCTCTGGCTGCTGCGCAGCGTGTTCGAGCAACTCCCGATCTCGCTGGAGGAAGCCGCCCAGCTCGACGGCGCCGGCAAGCTCTACATCTTCTTCCGGATCGTCCTGCCTTTGGTCGGCCCGGGCCTGACCGCGGCCTCGATCCTGACCTTCCTCGGCGCCTGGGGTCAGTACCTGGTGCCGCTGATCTTCTCGCCGTCGCGCACCAAGCCGCTGACGGTGCTGATCCCGGAATTCGCCACCAAGAACTTCATCGATTACGGGCTCATCACCGCCGCGGGCTCGATCGCCATCATCATCCCGGCGCTGGTCGTCATTTTCCTCAACCGCTACCTGGTCAGCGGCTTGCTGGCCGGGTCGATCAAGTAGGCTTACGGAGTATTTCATGGGTCTCACCGAGCAGACGATTTTCGAGCAGTTCTCCTATTGGCGCGCGGCGATCGGTCCGGCCGCGGCGCCGAAGGATGCCGAGATCATGGTGTTCGTCGGCTGCGGCACCTCCTACAACCTGGCGCTCTCGCTGGCGGCGATCGCGAACGCATCGGGCCGCCCGGCGATCGCCGTGCCCGGCGGAGAATGGCTGAACGGCCCGCAGAGTTTCTGGCCGCGCTGGCAGAAGGCGCATGTGGTGGCGCTCTCCCGCAGCGGCGAGACCACCGAGACCGTCGCCGCCGTCAAGGCCAGCCGCGCCGCCGGCGCCTATGTCACCGGCGTCACCATGGAGAAGGACAGCGCGCTCGCCCGGAACTGCGACCATGCCCTGATCGCGGAGACGCATCCGGCCGAAGGCATCGTCATGACCTCTTCCGCCAGCCTGATGCTGCTGCTCGGGATTCAGCTCCTGGGGCACAAGGTGCCGGCGGATCTGGTCGATCTCGCGCACCGGCTGGCAAAGCGCTTCGACGAGAAACTCGCCGGCCTGATCGCCGGCCGCACGCATTTCGTATTCCTCGGCGCCACGCATCTCTACGGCGTCGCGCTGGAAGGCGCGCTGAAGCTGATGGAGATGAGCCAGATCTTCACCCAGGCCTTCCATCCGCTCGAATACCGCCACGGCCCGGTCAGCCTGGTCGATGAGCGGACCGCCGTGGTGATGCTGCACAGCGCCGACCGGCGCGAGGCGGAGGCGAAGCTGGTCGGCGAGCTGCAGGAGAAAGGCGCCCGCGTCATCTCCTTCAACGGGCCCGGCGATGCGAGCTTCGCGGTGGAATGCGATTCCGTCCTGGTGGGTCTCGCCTGCCTGCCGGCGCTGCAGCTCCTCGGCGAGCGCGCAGCCCAGGCGCGCAACATCGACACGGTCTCGCCGCGCCACCTGACCAAGGTGGTGACGCTGGCTTAGTCAGTCGTCGATCGCGACCATCACATCCGAGGCCTTGATCACGGCATAGGCCGTCTGGCCCTTCTTCAGCTTCAGCTCATCGACCGCCTCGTTGGTGATCGAGGAGGTCACGACCGTGCCCGAGGCGATCTGGATTCGGACATGGGCCGTGGTCTTGCCTTTCTTCACCTCGACGATCTTGCCTTTGAGGACGTTGCGCGCGCTGAGCTTCATGAGATTTCCCCTCGGTGATAAGATGGGAAAGATATCACAGTTCCGGCATCGCCGTCAGGCCGCGCCGTAGCCGATGATAGCCTTGATCTCCAGGAAGTCGTGCATCGCCCAATCGGCATATTCGCGGCCGTTGCCCGACTGCTTGTAGCCGCCGAATGGTGCGAACGTGTCCCAGGCCGGGTAGTTGATGTTGACCTGCCCGGCCCGGAGCTGCCGCGCGACCTTGCGGGCATGTTCCAGGTTCTGCGAGGCGACGAACGCCGCGAGGCCGTAGGGCGTGTCGTTGGCGATCTCGACCGCCTCCTCCTCGCTGCCATAGGGCAGGATCGCGAGAACCGGGCCGAACACCTCCTCGCGGGCGATGGTCATCGCGTTGTTGACGTCGCCGAACACGGTCGGGCGGATGTAGTAGCCGCGGTTCAGTCCTTCCGGGCGACCGACGCCACCGGTCACCAGCCGAGCACCCTCGCGGATCCCCGCCTCGATCAGGCGCTGGATCTTGTTGAACTGCATCTCGCTGACCACCGGGCCCAGCATCGTGCCGTCGGCTTTCGGGTCGCCGGTCTTGTGGGAGTCCGCGGCGCGTTTCGCGATCTCCAAGGCCCGGTCATGGAGATCGCGCGGCACCAGCATCCGGGTCGGCGCGTCGCAGGATTGGCCGCTATTGGCGAAACAACCTTCGACGCCCTTGCTGACCGCCAGATCGAGATCGGCGTCGGGAAGGATGATGTTCGGCGACTTGCCGCCCAGCTCCTGCGCGACACGCTTGACCGTATCGGCGGCGGTCTTGGCCACGATGATCCCGGCACGCGTCGAGCCGGTGAAGGACATCATATCGACATCGGGATGCGCGGCCATGACCTGTCCGACCGACGGCCCGTCGCCGCTGACCATGTTGTAGACGCCGGCGGGCACCCCGGCCTCGTGCATCACTTCGGAGAAGATGACGCCGCTGATCGGCGCGATCTCGCTGGGCTTCAGCACCATGGTGCAGCCGGCCGCGAGTGCCGGTGCCACCTTGCAGACGATCTGGTTCAGCGGCCAGTTCCAGGGCGTGATCATGCCGACCACACCGATCCCTTCGCGCACGATCCGCGTCTCGCCGCGCTGGCCCTCGAAATTGAAATCCTCCAGCGCCTTGATCGTCGCTTCGAGATGCACGCGGCCGGCCCAGACCTGGGCGTCGCGCGCCCAGCCCATCGGCGCGCCCATCTCGTCCGAGACCGCGCGGGCAATGTCCTCACCGCGGCGATTGTAGATCTCGAGGATGCGGCGGAGGAGTTGCAGCCGCTCGGCCTTGCTGGTCCGCGTGAAGGACGGAAAGGCGCGCTTCGCCGCGGCGACCGCGCGATCGACATCGGCAGCCGAGCCGGCCGCGATCCTGGTATAGGCCTCCTCGGTCGCGGGGTTGATCACGTCGATCGTGGCCGGCTTGGCCGGCTCGACCCAGGCGCCGTCGATGTAGAACTTGAGATGATTGGACATGGCTCGCCGCGTTGATTGTCGAGTGGGCTACGCACGGATGCTGGCAAAAGGTCCGGCATCCGTTATATCATTTTGAATATAACGCGCCCGGAAATTGCCTGACAAGCCGGGCCGGACGCAGCCTCTGGCCAGTACCGAGTCCATGACGCAAGAACCCCGCCGCCGCGCCGAGCGCGCGATCTCCGAGCCGAGGCCGGCCTCGATGGGCGCCGCCCAGGCCTTCATCGCCCGGAGCTATCGTACTACCGTCGGCACGGAAGAAGTTGCGCCGGCGGCAGCCGAGGGGCGGATCCTCAGCGCCGATATCGTCGCCGATGCCGATCTTCCGCGCTTCGACGCCGCGGCAATGGATGGTTATGCAATGCGCGCCGCCGACCTGGCGCAAGGCACGGAGACGCGGTTGCGCATTGTCGATCGATCCGCGGCGGGACATCCGGCGGCATTGGCGCTGAAGCCGGGCGAAGCGATGCGGATCTTCACCGGGGCGATGGTGCCGCAGAGCGCCGACCTGGTGCTGATGCAGGAGGATTGCCGGCGCGACGGCGATTTCCTCATCGTTCCGGCCGAGCGCAGCCTACGGCGCAATATCCGTCGCAGAGGCGAGGATGTGGTCGCCGGAACCACGGTGATGCAACGGGGCGAGCGGCTGACCGGTGCGCGGCTGGCGCTGGCTTCGGCGCTGCATCTATCGCGGCTGCCGGTCTACAAGCGGCTCAAGGTGACGCTGTTCTCCAGCGGCGACGAGTTGCGCGCCACGGATGAGAGCATCGGCACCGGACAGATCGGCGATGCGAACCGGCCGATGCTGAGGAGCCTGCTCGCCGGCATGGGATGCGACCTCGCCGACCGGGGCATCCTGCGCGACGATCCCGAGCGGCAGATCGCGACGCTCATGGAGGCGGCGGCGGAGAGCGATCTCATCGTCACCAGCGGCGGCGCCTCGGTCGGCGAGGAGGACCACCTGACCGGCGTCATCCGCAGCCGCGGCCATCTGGAGGTCTGGCGATTGAAGATCAAGCCGGGAAAGCCGGTCGGCCTCGGCGATATCGACGATTGCCCGATCCTCGCTTTGCCCGGCAACCCGGTCGCCGCGGCGATGAACGGCCTGATGCTGGGAACGCCGCTGGTGGCAAGACTCTCCGGTGCGCGAGATCTCCTGCCGCCGACCTTGCGCCTGCCGCTTGCCGCGGCGGTGGCGAAGCGGCTCGGCCGGTGGGAGGCTCTGTTGGGGCACTATGTGCAGGAGCCCGGGCGGCCAACAGGCGTCTCGCCGGAAGAGAAGACCGGCTCGGCGATGTTGAGCGCCCTGGCGGCAGCCGATGGCTTCATCATTCTGCCGGAGCCGATCGAACGCTGCGAAGCCGGCGATCTGGTCGATTTCGTGCCGCTCCGCTGAAGCAATCCTGGCATCGAATATCGATGCCACGTTATTCCCGGTTACCTATAGCGCAATCAAGCGCGCTTGGCCTTGAGCTCGGCTTGGATGGCGGAGAGATGGGCCTGCGAGGCCTGATCGACGGCTTTCTGCAGCGCCCGGTAGCGGCCGACGATCAGGTAGCCGAGCGGCGTCAGCTCGGCGCCGCCGCCGGCCTTGCCGCCGGTGCGCGACTGCACGACGGGGCGGCCGAAGGTGGCGTTCAGTTCCTCGACCAGCTCCCAGGCGCGGCGATAGGACATGCCGAGCGCACGGCCCGCGGCGGCGATCGAGCCGCGCTCGGAGATGTGCTCCAGCAATTGCACCTTGCCCGGACCGATCTGACCGTGGGAATTCAAATCGATCCGCAGAAATAACGACGCCATACCAATGATCCGGCAGGAAGATCGGAAAGACGGGCCACACCCGCACGCGCCAAAAGTCTAACAAGATTGCATTTGGCTTGTCGTTATAGTCATCCGGGTATAACGTTTAGGAATAAGTCCAGCAGGCCGAGGCTCAACTCGGCTCACTTCAAACCCAGGAGGACGTCCCCATGCAGTTACAGCAAGGTTTGGAAAAGCTGAAATCAAGCGTGAAGCTGCGCTCGACCTACGACAATTTCATCGGCGGCGATTGGGTGAAGCCGGCCGACGGCAAATACTTCGACAATATCAGCCCGATCACCGGCCACCCGGTGTGCAAAGTCGCGCAGAGCCAGGCCAACGACATCGAGCTGGCGCTGGATGCCGCGCACAAGGCGAAGGACAAGTGGGGCAAGACGCCGGTCGCCCAGCGCGCGACTCTGCTCGAGAAGATCGCCGAGCGGATCTCCGACAATCTCGACGTGCTCGCTCTCGCCGAAACGGTCGATAACGGCAAGCCGATCCGCGAGACCACCGCGGCCGACATTCCGCTGACCGTCGAGCACTTCAAGTATTTCGCCGCCTGCGCCCGCGCCCAGGAAGGCAGCCTCTCCGAGATCGACCACGACACCGTCGCCTATCACTTCCACGAACCCTTGGGCGTGGTCGGCCAGATCATTCCCTGGAACTTCCCGATCCTGATGGCGGCGTGGAAGCTGGCGCCGGCGCTGGCCGCCGGCAATTGCGTGGTGCTGAAGCCCGCCGAGCAGACGCCGATGGGCATCATGGTGCTGATGGACCTGATCAAGGACATCCTGCCGCCGGGCGTCTTGAACGTGGTCAACGGCTTCGGCGTCGAAGCGGGAAAGCCGCTCGCGCAGAACAAGCGCGTCAACAAGGTGGCCTTCACCGGCGAGACCACGACCGGCCGCCTGATCATGCAATACGCCTCCGAGAACCTGATCCCCGTGACGCTGGAGCTCGGCGGCAAGTCGCCGAACATCTTCTTCGCCGACGTGATGGCGGATGACGACGACTTCCTCGACAAGGCGCTCGAGGGCTTTGCGATGTTCGCCCTCAACCAGGGCGAGGTCTGCACCTGCCCGAGCCGCGCGCTGGTGCAGAAGTCGATCTACGACAAGTTCATGGAGAAGGCGGTCGCCCGCGTGAAGAAGATCAAGCAGGGCCACCCGCTCGATCCGACCACCATGGTCGGCGCGCAGGCCTCGAACGACCAGCTCGAGAAGATCCTCTCCTATCTCGACATCGGCAAGAAGGAAGGCGCCAAGGTGCTGACCGGCGGCGAGCGGCTGGTGCTCGATGGCGAGCTGAAGGGCGGCTATTACGTGAAGCCGACCGTGTTCGAGGGCAACAACAAGATGCGGATCTTCCAGGAGGAGATCTTCGGCCCGGTGGTCTCGGTCACCACCTTCGACACCGAGGAAGAAGCGCTGAAGCTCGCCAACGACACGCTCTACGGCCTCGGTGCCGGGGTGTGGAGCCGCGACGGCAACCGCGCCTATCGCATGGGCCGGGGCATCCAGGCCGGCCGGGTCTGGACCAACTGCTACCACCTCTATCCGGCGCATGCGGCGTTCGGCGGGTACAAGCAGTCCGGCATCGGCCGCGAGACCCACAAGATGATGCTCGACCACTACCAGCAGACCAAGAACCTGATGGTCAGCTACAGCCCGAAGGCGCTCGGGTTCTTCTAAGCGCGATTGCTCGGACGCGGCGCAACCCGCCGCGTCCCTCCTCTCTTTGCGGAGACCGGCATGGTCGAACGCGTTCTGGCCACCGAGGCGGCGCTGAAGCTCATCGACAAGCTGAGCCGGAAACACGGGCCGCTGATGTTCCACCAGTCCGGCGGCTGCTGTGACGGCTCGGCGCCGATGTGCTACCCGCTCGGCGATTTCAAGATCGGCAACAGCGACGTGAAGCTCGGCGAGATCGGCGGCTGTCCGTTCTATATGAGCGAGTCCCAGTTCGAATACTGGCAGCACACCCAGCTCACGATCGACGTCGTCCCGGGCCGCGGGTCTGGCTTCTCGGTCGAATCGCCGGAGGGCGTGCGTTTCCTGACTCGCAGCCGCGTCTTCACCGATGACGAAGTCGACGAACTGGCGAAGACCAAGGACAGTTTGAAGGTCGCCTAAGCGGCAGGTCGGCTTCAGTGCTTGCCGCCGCCGCTCTTGTTCTTTTCCTTCCGATTGCGCCGGCAGAGGTCGGCGTCGGAAAGCGTGTCGTCGTGGACAGCGCACTTCTTCGCAGCGCCCGAATTCGACGTGTTGATCGAAGCCGGTGCGGGATCGGAACTGTCGTCCGGAGCGGCGTTGGTGGTATCGGTCATCGGCGCGGCGGCCGGCGCGGTCGGCTGCGCAGCGGGCGCGGATGCCGGCGCCGTTTCCGTACGGGACACGCCGACGCCGTACTGGGCCAGGCGGCTCTTGGCGATGCCGGCGAAGAGGCCGTTCGGATACTGCTGGAGATAGGCCTGGTAGTCGCTGGCGTCCTTGCTGTCCTTGATCCCGTCCCACACCGCCTTGTCGGCATCCATGCTGTAGGCAGTGGTCGCGGACTTGGGCGCCTGTGGAGTCGTGGTGGTGATGGTCTGCGACGCCGCCTGGCCTTTGAAGTAGAACGGCGCGGTCAGCGACGAGGAATCCCAGGGGATCTGCTTGCCACCGGTCGCCTGCATCGTGCTCGCGCGGACCTCGCGGAAGGCCTCCTCGATGCCGACGCCGGGCTGCACGATCATATTGGCGAGCGCCTTTGTATACGGGCTGTTGCTGCCAGAACCGTCCGCCGCGACGGCGCCGGGTGCGGTGGAATAGGCGATGAAGGTGCCCTGCGCCGCGTCCATCGGCGCCAGGCCGCGGGTGATCGCCCGAAGGCCGCGCTGCAGCGGGTTGTTGCGGCAGGCGTCGAGCACCACGATGTTCACCCGGCTGCCGGCAAATTCCATCTGCTGCAGGACGGTATCGGCGGAAACCGATTCGATATCGACGTCCGCCGCCTTGTCGATCTCCGCGCCAATCGGGACGAGATAGTTGATGCCGTTCACCTGGACTCCGTGGCCGGCATAGAAGAAGAAGCCGGTCGCGCTCGACCCTGCCGCGGCCAGCTTGTCGCCGAAATCGGCGATGGCGCGCTTCATCTTCTTCTGATCGGCATCGGTGACCTTGATCACGGTGAAACCGGTCTGCTGCAGCGCCTGCGCCATCAGCCCGGCATCGTTGACCGGGTTGGGCAGCGAGCCGATATCGGCTCCGTAATGGGAGTTGCCGATCACGAGAGCGACCCGGGGCTCGGCCAGGACCTCTCCCGAAAGCCCAAGGCACAGCAGGACGAGGCCCGCAACGGCGATGCCGATCCTGCCGATCATT
>DASZYM010000115.1:0-2742 GCA_035545355.1 Dongiaceae bacterium | reverse complement strand
GCAAGGAGCCGTCCGGCACGGCGTTCAATTCGCTCGTCCAGCTCGAATACGAGAAGGGTGTCCCGCGCAATCCCTTCGTGAACGCCGGCGCGCTCGTGGTGCTCGACTGCGTGCTGCAGCGCACCGGCGAAAGGACGGCGGACGTGATCCGCGACTATGCCCGTGTTCTCTCCCGCAACTTCTCGGTCGACTATGACGAGGCCGTCTTCGCCTCGGAGCTGAGGACGGCACATCGGAACGCGGCGATTGCCAACCTGCTGCGCAGCCATCGGACCCTCCATCACGACGCGGAACAGCTCCTCGCCCTCTATTGCCGGCAATGCGCCCTCGAAATGAGCTGCCTGGATCTTGCGCGTGCGTTCCTGCCTCTCGCCCATGCCGGCGTGTCCCCGTCGCTGCAGGAAGCCATCCTGACCCCGCGCCAGGCCAAGCGCATCAATGCGCTGATGATGACCAGCGGGGTCTATGATTCGGCGGGAAGCTTCGCCTTTCGGGTCGGGCTCCCGGCCAAAAGCGGAGTCGGCGGCGGGATCGTTGCGATCGTGCCGAGGCATTGCTGCATCGCGGTCTGGTCTCCGGAGCTGGATCGATCCGGGAATTCGCTGGTCGGGACTGCCGCTCTTGAACTCTTCGTCCAGTTGACCAACCTGTCGATCCTTTAGTCGGCGCCCCTAACCGACTGATGGGACGCGATAATACCGAATGCCGGCGCTGGCCTAATGCCGGACGAGGCTCTGCCGATAGGCGCGCGGCGACTGCCCGGTCCAGCGCGTGAAGGCGCGGGTAAACGCCGAGAGTTCGGAATATCCCAGCAACAGCGCCACCTCGGTCAGCGGTAGCTGGCGCTGATCGAGATACATCCGCGCCAGGTTCTTGCGCATGATCTCGACCGCGTCTTTATAGGTGCATCCCTGCTCCGTCAGCGCCCGCTGCACGGCCGAGACGGATATCCTGAGCTCTGCCGCGATCTGCTCCAGCGACGGATAGCCGTTCGGCAGCTTCACCCGGATCGCCGTGCGGATCCGGTCGAACAGCCCCTGATCGCCGCCGCCGCTCAAGCCCAGGGCCTCCAGGCAGGTCTGCATCGTCGCCAGCAGCTTCAGGTCCCGCGCCGGCATCGGCTTGTCCAGGACCTCGCGGCGGAAGGCCAGGGCGTTGGTGGCCTGGCTGAAATAGACCGGGGCGTCGAAGGCGCTCTCATGCTCCTTCCAGAGCTGCGGGCGGGGATGCTCGAAATGCACCTCCTCCGGTGCCCAATGCGGGCCGCAGCATTCGCGGATCACGTTCAGGAACATGCCGAGCGAGAGCTCCGCATCCTGCCGCCGCTCCAGGATCTCCGGCGCCTCGATGCGGTACTCCAACCGGATGAGTCCGTTGCCCCCCGGCACCAGCCGCATCACCGAGCTCTCCTGGTGGAAGCCGAACAGGCCGACCAGGTTCTCCAGCGCGGCGCCCAGGGTCGGCGACGACACCGCCGCATAGCCCCAGAGGCCGAGATCGCGCGGTGCGAACTGGTTGCCGAACCAAAGCCCGAAATTGTCGTTCTGCGTCCGCCGCGAGGCTTCTTCGAACAGCCGGCAGTAATCGGCAAGGCGCAGCTTCAGCGTGGGGGAGCCGGCCATGTCCGGGGCGATCCCCGCATTGCCGAAGATCCGGTCGATATCCCCGCCAAATCTCTCGATGAACGGCACGATCCCCGTCGCCGCGCAGGCGAGCACGATGGGCGCATTGGGATTGAAATTCATCGGCTCGGACATCGCGGGCACCTCGAAGGGCCAGGGCTCAGCCGCCATGCGAATGATTCCATGACGGTCCCGTGTCCGCAAGCGCAGCCCCCGAGTCGAACCGTGCCGCGCTGTCAAGATCATGCCGCCACGGGTCAAGTCGGCCTCCGGCCAGGGGTCTAGGTTCCCATCCTTAAGCAGGCGCGGTCCTAATGCGCCGCAGCGAATCGGGGATGGTGGCTTGAGCGAGCCGTTGGATCACGACGCTTTCATGCGCTGCATCGGCCAGTTGGCCGAGGCGGCTTTGCCCCGTTGGGGGCTGGAAGGCGCCAGGCTCACCATGATCAACCACTCCGAAAACACGACCTACCGCGTCGATCGGGAGGGGCAGCGCCCGGTCATCCTGCGCGTGCATCGGCCCGGCTATCACACGATCGACGGCATCCGCAGCGAGCTCGCCTGGATGCGTGCCCTTCAGGCCGACGACAACGTGCACACGCCGCAGGCGATCCCCGGCAAGGACGGCAAGGACATCCAGACCGTCGCGCATCCCTCCTTGCCGACGCCGCGCAATTGCGTGCTGTTCGAGTTCATCGAAGGCCACGAGCCGCAGCAGACCCACGATCTCATCGAGCCCTTCAAGCAACTGGGCGAGGTCACCGCGCGCACCCACGAGCATTCGCGGCGGTGGACGCGCCCGCCTTACTTCGAACGCACCGTCTGGGACTTCGAGCACAGCCTCGGCGGCACGCCCAACTGGGGCCCGTGGCTCGAAGGGCCCGACATGACTCCTGCGCGCCGGCCGCTGCTGCAGCGCCTGGTGGACGCGATCGAGCGGCGCCTGAAGCGCTTCGGCCAGGGACCGGATCGCTACGGCTTGATCCATGCCGATTTCCGCCTCGCCAATCTGCTGATCCACAAGGGCGACATCCGTGTCATCGACTTCGACGATTGCGGCCTCGGCTGGTTCCTCTACGACGCCGGCACCGCGGTCAGCTTCTTCGAGCACAAGCCAGAA